>CAZIZJ010000040.1:3686-7810 GCA_964543675.1 uncultured Acholeplasma sp.
GTCTTGTTTCCAGTCTTTGCCCGGACTATCTAACTGAACTTTAACCTCATCACCTTTAAACCACGCAGGAATTCGGTGACCCCACCAAATTTGACGTGAAATCGTCCAGTCTTGAATATTGTGCATCCAGTTTTCAAAAGTTTTCTTAAATCTTTCAGGAACAAAGTTCACTTGATGCTTGTCTAATGTTTGTTGAGCCAAGTCCTTCATTTTAACAAACCATTGAAGCGACAATCTTGGTTCAACCATGACGCCAGTGCGTTCTGAAAAACCAACTTGATGGACATAGTCTTCAATTTTCGGCGTTAATCCTAATTCCGTTAAATCCTTAGTTACATTTTTACGGCATTCAAATCTGTCTTGACCATTGTATTTTCCAGCCATTGCATTCATTTTGCCGTCTTCATCCATACAAAGTGGCATTGCAAGTCCATGACGTAAAGCAACCTCATAGTCGTTTGGATCATGTGCCGGCGTTACTTTAACAACACCTGTACCAAATGCCATGTCAACATATGTATCTGCAATAACCGGAATTTCAGTCTTGGTTCCTGGAATGTATACTTTTTTTCCTAAATACTTTTGATGCTTTTTATCATCTGGATGAATCATCAATGCCTGATCACCAAACATCGTTTCAGGACGGGTTGTAGCAATCGTTAAATGACCCGTGCCATCGGTCAACGGATAATTGAAGTAGTAAAGCTTTCCTTGTGTCTCTTCGTATTCAACCTCAATATTAGAAAGGGCAGTTTTTGCCTCTACATCCCAGTTGATGATGCGGTATCCACGGTAAATCCAACCTTTTTGGAAAAGTTTAATGAAAACTTCATTGACTGCTTCATTCAGTTTTTCATCTAAAGTAAATCTATCTCTTGAATAATCAAGCGACAAACCTAGTGCTGCCCATTGTTCTCTAATGAATCCAGCATATTCTGCCTTCCATTCCCAAGCTTTCTTCAAGTAATTTTCTCTGCCTAAATCATATCTGGAAATGCCTTGAGTTTTTAATCTTTCATCAATCTTGGCTTGGGTAGCAAGCCCTGCATGATCCATCCCTGGTAAATAGAGGGCATCAAAGCCTTGCATTCTTTTACGTCTAATAATAATATCTTGAATGGTATTGTCCCAGGCATGTCCTAAATGCAGTTTACCGGTGACATTAGGCGGTGGGATCACAATCGTATATGGTGTTTTGCTTAAATCTTTGCCTGCTTTAAAAAAATCATTTTCAAGCCAAAAATCGTAGCGTCCCTCTTCAACTGTTTTAAAATCATATTTTGTCGATAACTGTTTCTTCATTGCCTAAATACTCCTTTTTGGTTAATTTATAATATAAGACGTTCATGATATCTGGATTTTCCAAATACGTTTTATGGCTGGTATATTGATACTTGAAACCGCATTTTTCTACCACCTTTTTGCTGGCGATGTTAAAGTCTGCATGACCAACCAATAAATAATCGAATGCTAAGACCTTAAAGACATAGTCAATGACTAGTTTGACCCCCTCAGTCATATAACCCTTGTTCCAGTATCCATCATCAAGCGCGAATCCGATTTCGCAACCCTCACCATTGACCTGATCGATTTGTCTTGAATGAAGACCAATCGAACCAACCATCACATCATCGGGTTTAATGGTGATTGCCCAAATGTTGCCCTCCCTAATGAACGTATCTAAGATGCTTTTGGTGTCATCTAGATTTCGATGGGGAAACCATCCAGCACTAGGTCCAACACTTGGTTTTGATGCATAATAAAAGAAAGATACTAAATCATAGGCTTGTGGTCTTCTTAAAATGACTTTCTTTCCTTCAATTGTTGGTAACATAACGACCCCTTTACAAATAAAAAATCCTTAGACTAAAAACTAGTCTAAGGACGATTAATCGCGGTACCACCTTAGTTCGCAAGATTTGCGCACTCAATTAGACGTTTAACGGCGTAACCCGGATTTAGCTACTTGAAATTTCACTAAATCAGTTCCATGACGACCTTCATTAACCTTAACTCAAGTTTTCCACCAACCAACTTGTCTCTCTAAATTTAAGTGTTAATTACTCCTTCACTTCTTTACTTTGGTTATATTATATATGATTTGCTATTGATATGCAATTGTAAAACGTAAACCTTTGTATTTAGGATTTTCAATTTCGTTTAAGATAGCGTCCGCCAAATCCTGAACCGAAATTCTTGATTCATAGTTGCTGTCATAAACAAGATGATCTTTACCGTATCCATAGGTTTTGGTTTTGATGCCGTCAATTAACTCTGCTGCCGGTGAGACGAATGTTTTATCAATCGATTTATCATCTTTATATGTATCATAGACAGCATCTGGTCCTCTTAATGCATTTAGCCAAGGTTTAGGATAAAAGCCGTTTCTAACTAACTCGCCGTCATATTGAATGAGTGAGCTAGCACCAATAACAACAATAATTCTTTTGCTAAACTTCTTGACTGCATCAAAAATCACTTGATACGCATCCAAGTATCTTTCCTTTTGAGCAACATGATAATAGCCAGGATTATATGCTGAAACAACAACATCAACCTCACTAATAATCTTTTCAAAAGCATCTTTATCAAAAATAGTTATTTTATGCTGGATTAAGTTTTTTCTTTCAGGAATTGCATTTCGTCGGTAAATGGCGTCAACCGTATGACCTCTTAAGAGTGCTTCATCCACCACTTTTTCGCCGACAAAACCTGATGCACCAATCACTGCTATACGCATTAAAGATTAGAATCCTTCAAAATGTTTTTGATGATTTGCGCAGACTCTTCAAAAGCAAATTGCTCCTCAGCAGCCAAATCAAATTCTAGAATTTCGATGACGCCTTGTCTGCCAATGATTGTTGGCGTTGATAAATAGACATCATCGACATGATACTGTCCATTTAAATAGGATGATGTCGTTAAAATTGACCTTTCATCTCTTAAGATCGCTGTACAGATTTTTGATACAGCAACAGCGACTGCATAATTGGTGTAGCCTTTTCTTTGAATGATTTCATAAGCTGCATCTTTGACCTCTGCTGCAACCCTCGCCTTAAATCCTTTTTCTTTGTTCTTTGACTTCTTGTAAAACTCATCAAAGGTAATGCCACCAATATTGGTTCTAGAGTACACTGAAATCTCACTATCTCCATGTTCACCGATGACATAGCCATGTACGTTTCTGGCATCAATGTTAAAGGCTCTGCCGATTGCTGACTTGAATCTAGCAGTATCCAGTACAGTACCTGAACCAATGACACGCTCTTTAGGAAATCCAGAAATCTTCCAAGTAACATACGTTAAAATATCTACTGGGTTAGAAACTACCAATAGAATTGCATCCGGATTATACTTAACAATCTCTGGAATCAATTTCTGGTAGATTGCAATATTCTTATTGACTAAATCAAGTCTTGTTTCACCTGGTTTTTGGGCAGCACCTGCAGTAATAACTACAATATCAGAGTCTGCAGTGTCAGCAATTGAGCCAGCTACAATATCTACTGGGGCAACAAGCGATGTTCCTTGAAAGATATCCAGTGCCTCGCCTTCTGCTTTTTTCATATCAATATCATGGATCACAATATCTGATGCAACCTTATTTAGCATCAATGTAAAGCCGGTTGCTGCACCGACATTACCGGCACCAATGATTGAAATCTTATTGGTTCTCATCTACAAATTCTCCTTGTTCAAAATTTTTGATTGCTTCAATTAACTTTTCAATACCAAATTTAGTTTGACTGGATACAAAATAAAGGTGTTGTCCCTCTAAGAATTGTGACTGCACCACTTTAACCTGTTTTAACCGGTGTGATGATTTGACCTTGTCATATTTAGTAGCTACAACAAAAACTTTTATATCTAGTGTTTGTAGTTCTCTATATAAATTCAAGTCATCAATCGTTGGACCGACATTAAAGTCAATCAACTGATAAATCTTTTTTAAATGTCCATTCTTTTTAATATATTCCTTAATCATCTTAAGGAATGACAAAGATTGAGATTTAGATCTTTTTGCATAACCGTAACCTGGTGCATCAACCAAATAAAATGCATCATTTAGTAAGTAAAGGTTTAGCGTAATCGTTTTACCTGGCGTACCAGAAACTCTGGCTAAA
>CAZIZJ010000040.1:7820-9727 GCA_964543675.1 uncultured Acholeplasma sp.
GTTATTGCATTAATCAATGATGATTTGCCGACATTTGATCTACCTAAAAGTAAAATATGCGGTAAATTGTCATTAGGTAAATCCTCTATCGATACTGCTGATTTAATAAATTCTGCCTTCTTAATCATCATAAACCTCCGTCTCTACTATTTTATCATATTAAATGATAAAGAAAAAAAGAGTTGCCGTATTACATGAAGTGTTACGTAATTATGATTTTAAACACATTGAATTCGGTGTGTTTAAAAAGTCTTAAAAAAATTGAACATAAAAAAAGTAAAAACGGGTAAATCTTTCTACTATAGTATAGGAGGATTAAACAATGAATAAAAAAATAGACGTTCAAGGTATAGAGATAACTACGAAAGAAATAGATAAGGTAATGTATGTTTCACTAACAGACATTGCAAGACTTAAAAATAGTGAAGATCCATCAGATGTCATAAAAAAATGGATGACAAATAAAGAGTCCTTCAAATTTTATAGTTTGTGGGAAGAACTTTTTAACAATAGTTTTAATTCGGCGGAATCCCGCCGAATTAAAATCGAAGAAGTTGGATATAACTTTTTTATAATGACACCAACAAAATGGCATAAGTTAACTAATGCAATTGGCATCATTCCAAGTACAGGAAAACATAGTCAAGGAACATTTGCACATCCAGATATTGCGTTTGAGTTTGCAAGTTGGATATCAGCTGAATTTAAGTTATATTTGATTGCAGAATTTCAAAGACTTAAATCAAATGAAAATAAATCACTTGAGTGGAGTGTCAAAAGAGAACTTACTAAAATCAATTATCATATTCACACCAATGCAGTTAAAAAATATATTATTCCAGTATTAAATGAAATTCAAGTAAATAACGTTTATTCAAGTGAGGCAGATTTATTAAATGCTGCCTTATTTGGTATGACTGCTCGGACATGGAAAGAAAAGAATACTAGTAAACAAGGTAATATTAGAGATTATGCCAGTCTAGAGGAATTGATTATTTTAGCAAACCTTGAAAGTATTAATAGCATTTTGATTAAAGAAGGTTTGGATCAAAAAACAAGACTGATTAAACTCAATGAGATTGCCAGAAGTCAAATGCAGATACTTGTTCAAAGACTAAAAAAATCTACAGATAAAATCCAAATCGGTCATAATGATACTAAGAAATAATTGTTTTAACGTGTCCATTTGCACACGTTTAAAAAGCAAGATACATAATCTTATCGCATCATCGCAGTTTTAAACCCGTCGAATTAGACGGGTTTAAAAGATGCAATCCTCAAATTAATCTCTTTTAGCAGATCATTTAGATTTTTAATTATGTCGAATTCGACATAATTAAAATAGAAGTTGACGCCTAGACATAAAAAAGAAGGATAATCAAATCATCCTTCTTAGTTTTGTCATTATCTTAATGCTTGTAAAAAGACATCTGATACTGTTTCAACGGTAATAATTGTTAATTGATCTCTGACTTCTTGTGGAATGTCTTCAATGTCTCTGCTGTTTTCCTTTGGAATCAGGATTGTTGAAAGTCCACTTCTGTGGGCTGCAATCGCTTTTTCCTTTAAACCACCAATTGGTAGTACATAGCCACGAAGTGTAATTTCTCCAGTCATACCAACATCTTTTTTAACGAATTTGTTAGAAGCTGCCGACATGATGGCTGTTGCCATTGTGATACCAGCAGATGGACCATCTTTAGGTACTGCACCTTCTGGTACGTGAACGTGGAAGTCATTGTTCTCAAAGATTGCTGGGTCTAAATGAAATTCAACGGCATGTGACTTAACAAATGACAATGCAGTAATTGCCGATTCTTTCATGACGTCACCCAATTTACCAGTTAAGACAAGTTGTCCTTTACCTTTATAGTAGGTTACTTCAACTGGTAATGTATCACCACCAA
>CAZIZJ010000041.1:0-9677 GCA_964543675.1 uncultured Acholeplasma sp.
GCAGTACCACTGTTTAGCACTTGATAGAAGTTACCTTGGTAGGCAACCACTTCGCTCGATTCATAGGTATTGGTTGCCAAGTAGAACATGGTAATGTCTTTAAAAGCACCATAAGGTTCGCCAGGCGGCAACGTATTATGATAGCCACCGTGTCTGATGACGTATAAGACGCCAGTATACCAAACGATTTCTCCGACCGCATAGACGCCATTTGGATCATATTCAGGAATGCCTTCTGGCGGTACATCGATTAAATAGTTCCAAGAAGGAATGCTGATGTTATTGTTGGTTGTCAGTGATTGATCACCATAAATAACGCTGACCCAGTAGGCAAAGGAAACAGATGTTGTTAAAATGCATGCTAAAAAAACGAGAGAATAAGTGATTGCTTTAAGTTTTTTAAAATGCGTTTTATTCATTGCTATCCTTTCTTTTTTAAGCTGTTGGATCCGATACAATGAAAGTGACATCAAACACAATCGTTTGACCAACAATTTCATCATAATCGCTAATAGAATCTGGGTTTTCTAGTGTGACTAAAATATAGACAATAACTGTGCTGCCATTATTTTCAATGGTTCCATCGGTATTTGATAAAACCGATTCTCCAGTTAAATCCTCTGGTGCATCACCACCGACTTGATAGGTAATGGTTAAAAGTGATGCCAAAAGCGCATTGCCTGGTGAAATGTTATTGATGGTTACTGCAAGATCATAAAATGTTCCAGGTGGAATATTTGCACTGCCTTCATCGTTAATCCATGCTATCTCATAACTGAGTAAGACGAATTCAACTGAACCTGGTTCTGCCAGTTCAGCACGACCAAGCGGTACAAGTTTATAGCTGCCTGCGCCTTGATAAGAAAAATCAACAGTAGTTGTCGCATCTTTAGCAGTACCAACGGTTACTTGATTATTAGTGATTTCATAACCAGAGGCTAAATTGCTTGTCATCCAAAAGGCAAAAGTAGTTCCAGAAAGAACTAAGAGTAAGAGGATTAAGATGGGAAGCAGCAGATTTTTTCTCATGGGGTATATCACCTACAAAAAACAGCGAGTTAAACTTATTGTCAAATAAGTTTGCAACTGGCTGTCTACATAAGACCCTATAGCTTTGCGTCCTTATGTTGCCATAAGTTTGCCCATATATTCATTGCATTTTATTATGCTAATTGTATCATTAAAATATAAAAAACAAGTGAAATAAACTTTGAAAGCGCATTTTTTTGTAAAAAATGACGTATTCATAGCGTTTTTATTGCAAGTCGTTGATTAAATAACAAGTTATTTGTTATAATTCATTTATAATGAAAATCATGTAGGGGAGTATATGGTTTACACATCACTCATATTGACTTGCTTTTTTGTCGCAATTACAATTACATTACTGCTTTCATACACGTATCTTAAAGTAGGTCATAAGTATAGAGGAATTAGGGGCTGGATTACTGGTGTAACCCTTAATTCATTAGGTCTTTTGATTTCTATTTTTACGGATAATGAGACGAAAAACATCATTGTGCCATTAGCGGCATTTTTCGCTATGGCAGGAACATTGTCGATTATTATCGGTATTGATCGTTTCTTTAGTAAAGAGAAAAAGTATTTCGATGTAATTATCCTGATTGTGCTATCAACCATTCTCATTACCTATTATACAGTTTTTGATGATCAAATGGCTATTCAAGTGACTTTACTTTCTTTTGTTTTGGCTTATATCTCATTTAAAGGTTCACTAATCTTGTTTATGGCAAGAGACAGCATTGGTAAAAGCAATATCGTCATCTCATCAACGTTTATGTTGGTGATGGGTATTATCTCTGTCATTAGAATGATTGTTGTCTACTATCCTGAGCCTGAGGTGATGACCCATCATATCGTTAATGCAGCTGATTATGCATTGGTGCTAGCTCATTATTTGAATTTCGTAATGATATCAATTCATTTCAATATGCTGGTTAATCAAAGAGCATGGGAAAGTGCTGATATTGAGGAAGAAAAATTCAGAACAATTTTCAATAATTCACCTTATGCGATGCTGATGCTTTCATATGATGAAAATATCATATTAGACATTAATACCGAGCTATGCAATCAGCTAGGTTATAAACGTAGCGAGCTTGTCGGTAAACATTTTAGTGAAGTCAAAGTGTTTGATATTGTCAAAGACAGACAATCAACTCAAAACTACGTTAAACACAAGGTCAATGTCATTAATAAAGAAGTGCCAATCATTAAGAAAAACGGTGATGTGCTGCATACGCTATTATCGGTATCAATTTTGAATCAATTGGGCGAGAAATTAGTTGTGGTATCATTTACCGATATTACGGAGCTGCATTACTTAAAAGAAAAGCTGGACCGCTATGCATATCACGATACGTTAACCGAATTACCGAACAGGAGATTATTCCTTAAGTATTTTGATTTGAAAGTCGAAAATAAAGAATCGTTTGCGATTGTAACAATCGATTTAGACGATTTCAAGAAAATCAATGATGAACATGGTCATGATACCGGCGATGAAATTCTCAAAGCGATTGGTAAACGATTAGAAAGTTTACTGCAAGGCAATAATTTTGCAGCCAGATACGGTGGCGATGAATTTGTCTTATTGCTTGAATTCAATGACAATCAAGAAAAATTAAGCGAAGAAATTCATCAAATTGCTGAAACGTTAAAAGAGGTCTTCACTATCGGTGAGCAGAAATTCTTTGTCACGGCATCGATTGGTACGGCGATTTATCCACTGCATGGTCAAAAATTAAGAGATTTGATGAATAAAGCAGATATTGCAATGTATCAGGTCAAACACTTTACCAAAGACAATTTAAAGATTTTTGAAGAATAGAGATGAACGGTTTTGGTTCATCTCTATTTTGTTGTATAATGTTTAAGTGAAAGTAAGGAAACTGCAAATGAAAAAAATATTATATATTGTATTAATGGTGACAACAGTCTTTTCATTGATGGCATGTGCAACAACTGGTGTTGAACTGCACTTCGATGTTAAAGCATCTTTTACCTATGTCATTGGTGATGATTATCCGGACTACACCGATGGTTTAATAGCACATTTATCTGATGACACTGATTTGACAGATGAAGTTGAGATTGATGATGCTGGTGTCAACTATGAGGTGAGTGGTCAATATCAAGTTGTATATCGTCTGACGTATGATACAGTGCTTCATTCAAAGACATCAACTGTTCAAGTAGTTAGTAGCCAGACATCAATCATTGATTTTAATTTTTATTACTTAAATGATTTACATGGTGCGATTTTAGAGCATCAGTCATCAATGGGACTGGCTAAAATCGGCAATCTGATTATCGATGAAAAGGAAAACAATCCAGATACCACGCTCTTTTTAAGTGGCGGTGATATGCTGCAAGGACAAATCATTTCCAATTGGTATGATGGTGCATCAGTCATTGATCTATTAAATGATATGCAGCTGGATGCCTTTGTCATAGGAAACCACGAATTTGATTGGGGCATTGATGTTGTGACACAGTACTTTAATGGAGCAAATGAGATGCAGGCTAATTTTCCGTTTTTAGGTGCCAATGTCTATGCGGAGGCAACCAACGGGTTAATGGATGATATTGAACCTTATACCATCATTGAAAAATCCGGTGTTAAGATTGCAGTGATTGGCTTAATGGGCTATGGATTAGAGTCGTCCATTTCATTTACTAGAGTTGAAGACTATTATTTTGTCGATCCAGTTGAAAGAACTGGATATTGGGCAGAATATGTCAGAGTCCATGAAGGTGCTGATATTGTGGTTGCAGTTAACCATCATGATTCATCTTTCTATAATGGACAAGTGGCAGCATTTACTGGCAATAAACAGATTGATGCCATTTTCAATGGTCATACGCATCAGGCGTATGTTAGAGAAACAAATACATCACATGGCTTAGTGCATACCATTCAGTCTGGTGCCAATGGCACCGGCGTAGGTAAAATCACATTGACATACAATACTGAAAGTGGTGTTGTCGGCTCACAAGGAATTGTTTTAAATCAATCAAACGAATCCAGACTTAATGTAGCACACCCAGATTTAGCAGAAAAGATTGCAGGATATAGTGATGAAATTGCCAATCTTTATGAATCGATCATTACATCTGGCGCATACTATTCTCAAAGTGATTTAGCATACTATATTGCACAACTGATGCAGTTATATACTGGTGCTGATGTTGGTATTCATAATTTTGGCGGAACCAGAGCTCCGATTCAAAATAATGAAGAAATATCTTATGCCAAGTTGTTTCAAATATCGCCATTTGATAATACGGTTGTCTTAACGACCGTTAGTGGCAGTGTCTTGTTAAATGCAATCTCTAATCAGGCAGTATCATTTAAATCAGGATTGTCAGCTGGTAATATTAATCCAAGTGGACAGTATGTGATTGCAACCAACGATTATATCTTTGGCGGCAGTTCATCATTAAAGGCTGGTTCAAACATTACGTATACCGGTGTATCGGTATTAGATGTCTTTGCTGAAGTGGTTGAAAACCAAGCAGTAGCCGGTGCATCTAAATGGTACACAATGCTACCGATTGTTTTCAACAGCGATTTAAGTCTTAAGCTAGTAGCAATCATTCCTGATTATCGCATATATGTATAATAAAAACCGGCTTTCCATTAAGGAAAACCGGCTTTTTTAAAGTGCGCTATTTTCTAAACCAGTAACCACCAGATTGACCGCCACCACCACGATTCGAACTACCACCCAGCATCGATAGAATAATTGGGATAAACCATCTGCCACCCGCACCAAAGAGCAGTACTGCAAGAATGATTAATCCAAATACTTGCCAAGTATCTAATTGGAATCCCCAAACTGAGGATTCACTTGGCAGTGGTCTTGAAAATGAAAACTGTTCATATAAATAGTCATCTAAATTCAAGTAGGCGTCATACATGTAATCAGGGTTCCAGCCATAAATGCGAAATGCAGTTAATTCCATGAACTCATAATATAGACTAGCCAAGCCAGCTTCATGATCTCCTAGCAGTGTTTCATCGTAAAAGTAAGCATCAACCATTTGACTTGCTTCAAAAGCCGATAGATAAGTACTCATCTGGGTACCGATTTCAATGACAATATCAGTGAAGACTTTTGTTTCCTCCGTTTCACCATAAAAGAGGAATATCATAATTCCTAAATCGTTTCTCCCAACACCATAATGATTGAAGATGGCTGTTGTATCAATCGAACCGACTGGACCAAGATGGGTTGCAACAACAATTTGCGTACCACGAATGTTGTCTTCAACATCAGCGTCTGTGGTGGTGTCGTCATAGTATTTTTCGCCATTTGAAAAGACGAACCATTTGGTCGATTGAAGCAGTGCGCCAGCAGCATCGTTGATGTAAAACTCAGGTGTTGGTTCATTTAATGATTGGTAAGGGGTTGCACAAGCAACAAGGAAGCCTAGTGAAAAAATCAGTAATAGGCTGAAAAGTTGTTTGGCAAGCCTTTTGATCTTAAACATTGTTAATTAAACGTTGGTAGGTCAGTATTAAAGTTTGGTGGCGTGTAGAAGTCATCATTTCTTGCAAATCCACCAGTAAACAAGTTATTTGGAAACAATGCAATGAATGTATTGTAGTCAGTCAAAGCTGCATTGTAGGAATTGATAGCAAAAGTGACGGCATTGGTTGATGCGGCAAATTCAGCCATAAAGCCAGCAGACAAGTTAATTGTATTCCACTGTCCCGGATTATCTTCCAACAATACGATCAAATTGATAAATGTTGACTCGATGTTAGCTGATTCATCAGCTGCAATATCAAGTTGACCAGCTGCCATTGCATCAGCAAATGCGTTTCTTGCATCAGTGATCAAGGTCATTTGCGCTAGAATTTGACCATTAGCGCTTTCAATTGCATTGATATATGCACCAACTTTTTCATAGCGGTTTGAATATGCAGAATAAATCTGCGTTTCTCTTTGCTGAATCAAATTGCTTTTAGTGACCGCACCATTATAGGCACCAGCCCATGTTGAACCCAAGATGATTGCACCAAGTAGAAGTACTCCTGCAATCACTAACAAAATTATTGATTGTTTCTTCATTTATTTCTTATCCTCCCTAAGACAAAATAAAATTAAGTGAATCGAGTATAATTATAAAATAAAATATGTAAAATATATAAAAAACGCTTTATTTATGAACTAAATTTATTGATACATGTTATAATAATAACAAATTCAATCATCTCATTTCTTGAGGCCGCGGATAATAAAAAGTACTTTGGATAGGAAAGGTATTGCCGCCGAAGCATAACGTTTATGCTGGGGATACATTTAATAAATGTGTCACTGTTTCTTAAAACTCGCCTAAAGTTTTAAGAATTGGGCATTTAATGGGAATAGGCAAGAGTTAAGATACAATCACTGGCTTTTGCTGTGATTTTTATTTTTTAAGGAGTAGTTATGACAAAAATAGGTGGTTTAACCTTAACTGAATTAAAAACAATGTATCAAACACCACTCTACATCTATGATGAAGCTAAGATTAGAGAACAATGTCAAGCCTTTAAAAGGTTTTTTAGACACCCTAAAGTAGATTCTGAAATCATTTATGCATCAAAGGCATTTTTAACGATTGCCATGGCACAGTTAATCCAACAAGAAGGTTTATGGCTAGACTGTGTTTCACAAGGCGAAGTTTATACTGCAATTAAAGCGGGATATCCGGTCGAACATATTGTTTTACACGGCAATAACAAGACCAAAGAAGAATTGATGATGGCACTTAATTTTAAGATTGGCACGATTGTTGTCGATAACGATTATGAAGCAAGAGCGTTAATTGAAATTGCCAATGAAAAACATATGCCAAGAATTATGCTGCGCATCAATCCAGGTATTGATGCCCATACCCATGAATACATTAAGACATCAACGCTTGATTCTAAGTTTGGCATGTCAACCTTGGATCCAAAAACAATTGAAACCATTCAAATGCTGCACAGTCACCCACATCTTAATTTTGTGGGTACGCATTCACATATCGGTTCACAGATATTGGAACAGAACTCATTTTATGATCACGCACGAACAGTGTTAGAATTTTATCATGCAGTCAAACAGAAAACTAGTATTGAATTGCCTGAACTTAATCTAGGTGGTGGCTTTGGTATTAAATACTTAGCGTCTGATGTACCTGTTGATTTAAGTGAAGCATTACCGAATTTATTGGAAACGGTTTATCAGACAGCCAATAAATATGAACTTAAAGTACCTAAGGTTTATATTGAACCAGGCAGAAGCATTGTCGGTGAAGCAGGATTTACGCTTTATACGATTAATCAAATTAAAACGACGCTCAATAAGAAAAACTACATTTTTATTGATGGTTCAATGAATGATCATATTAGAACGGCACTTTATCAAGCGGTTTATGATGCAGAAATTGCTGGTAAAGAAGATTCTGCAAAAGATACGCTTTATACGGTTGCTGGTAAAGCCTGTGAATCAGGTGATATCATTATTCACTCGATTCATTTGCCTGAAGCACAGCCAAATGATTTATTATTGGTCAAATCAACCGGTGCTTATCATTATTCAATGGCTTCTCACTATAATAGATTAACGATTCCACCGGTTGTCTTTGTCAAAGACGGTAAAGCAAAACTGGTGGTTAAAAGAGAAAGTTTCATGGATTTATTGAGTCATGACGAGGAATTGACATGAATAGAGCAGTCATGAAATTTGGTGGCTCAAGTGTTGCAACCATTGATTTAATGCGCAAAGTTGCAGCAAAGATTATTAAAAGAAAAGAAATATATGATGAATTGGTTGTTGTTGTATCGGCAATGGGTAAAACCACCAATCAATTATTGTCACTTGCCAAAGAGGTAAGCAAGTATCCGAATAAGCGCGAAGTAGACTTATTGATCTCTACCGGTGAAATTGTTTCTGCAGCACTGTTGTCAATGCTGCTTCAAGCATCAGGGGAAAAAGCGATTGCTTTAACTGGCTTTCAAGCGGGTATTCAAACAAAAGGTACGCATACGAAAAACAAGATTTCAGATATCAATGTCTCAAACATTGAAAACAAATTGAAAGAAGGCAATATCGTCATTGTTGCAGGCTTTCAAGGTCAAAACATTGATGGTGAAATCACGACCCTTGGCAGAGGCGGTTCTGATACCACAGCGGTCGCGATTGCTGCCAAACTAAAATCAATTGTTGAAATATATACGGATGTTGATGGCATTTATGGCGTTGATCCAAGGATTTATCCCGATGCTAAGCAGTTAACGACCATTGATTATGAAGAAATGAAGGAAATGGCATTTTTAGGTGCCAAGATCATGGAGCCAAGAAGCATTGATATTGCACAAAGCTATGGCGTAACAGTTTATGTTGCATCAGCACATGATGATAAAACAGGAACATATATTAAGGGGTATGAAGCAGGCATGGAAGAAAAGAAGGTTACAGGTATTGCAGTATCAGATAAGGTCGTTATGGTATCGATTAGAAAAATACCATATGCCTCAAAGATTACTGCGGATTTATTTAAAGAATTAGCGAAAAATGAAGTCAATGTTGATGTCATTAACCAAAATCCTAGTTCAGGCGGTTACATGAATATTGCTTTTACTGCCAGTGCTGATGATTTGGATGCAATTAATGAAGTGTTGGACAATTTTAAATCAAACTATCCGAAAGCCAACATTTTAAAAGTTGATGATGTTGTTAAAATATCGTTAGTTGGTAGTGCCATGAGAACGCAAAGCGGGATTGCTGCTGAGGCGTTTGAGTTATTGGCAAATAACGGATTAGAGTTCAGACTGGTCACAACCTCTGAAATATCCATATCTTATACGTTCGATAAGGCACATAAAGACGCAGTTGTTCATGCTTTTGCAAAACACTTTGGTGTTTAGGAGAATTCGCTATGTATATTGAAAAATATCAGGCAACAGGTAATGACTTCATATTATTCAAAACTGAATTAGCAAATCCATCTGATGTGGCAAGAGATGTTTGCGACAGACATTTTGGTATCGGTGCCGATGGCATTTTATATCCGTCACTATCAGATGCTGCCGATATTAAGATGAATTACTATAATTCAGATGGCTCAATTGCCAAAATGTGTGGCAATGGCATCAGATCTTTTGCAAGATTTGTTTTTGAGCATGGTTTTGTAAAAAACAAGCACTTTAGCGTTGAAACACTAGCTGGCATTAAAAAAATAGAGATTAAAGGTGATGATGTCCTTGTTGATATGGGACATGCAAACATCAATTTAGATGAAACGGCATTGACTAAGGCAAAAGATGGACTAAACCCAATATCCTTTGGATCCTATCAAGGTTATGTGTTATCAGTAGGCACGATGCATACTGTGCTTTATCTTGATGAAAACCAAGCGATGGATATCAATGTCGCTGGACCAGTCGTGCAAAAGGATAAGTTATTTCTTGATGAAACGAACGTCAATTTTGTTGAGGTGCTTGGACCAAGTGTTTTAAGTGTCAAAACCTATGAAAGAGGTGCTGGTTGGACCCTTTCTTGTGGTACCGGTGCTTGTGCATCGGCATATCATGCTTATAAAGCAGGTAAAGTATCTTCAAATGAAATTGATGTCAATGTACCAGGCGGTCAATTGAAAGTCATCATTGACAATGAAAC
>CAZIZJ010000042.1:0-3720 GCA_964543675.1 uncultured Acholeplasma sp.
AGAACCATTAAAAATAATTCCATATTCATTTTCCTCTTTTCTTTTTTTGTTAATAGCAATTGATCATTCAACAAATCAATTGCCTTAAAGTTCTTTTAAAGTTATAAGATAAGTCTATTTAAAGTAGTCTTATCATCAGAATTGTGGTGAGTTATCATGCATTATCAGTATAGCAAAGCCATAATTCAATGTATATGTTGATTAAGAACAAATTAATCAACCACTTTATGGCATATGTAAACAAATGATGAATTCTCCTGAAAAAATCAAATCCAATCTCACGAATATATGTTTTTAATTATTTTTTAATGATTGCTGCAATTGGTCCACCACCATCAGGACCTTGATGCTCACCACCACCTGATACGTAAACCATTGGATCATCAACAACTGCTGCAATAACTGCATTGACCGCTGCTCTTGCATGTCTGGTATGATTGATATCAGAATCCGTTAACATCGTATTTCTTCTGCCACGAACTTCGCCGGTGGTTGATGCCTCTGCCTTTGCAAATACATTAACAATCCGTTTGTTTTGCTCAGCAGTCGGTAATCTATCAACATTTAACCCAGCGCTATTTAATGCCTCAATCACTGCACTTAAATCAATGGCATCTTTCATCACACTGTGACCAACCACTAAATCACTTGCTGAATCGGTTGAATTGCCCATGACAATGATTTCGCAGTTCATCAGTTCAATACCAGCTGAAGTGGAGGCAACCGATGAATAAAGCGACCAGTCGTGACAAATGCTTTCCTGGCTAATTTGATTGATCTTAACTTCATTTAACGCAACAGCTACCCCAAGTGCTGATGCACCTCTTGAATAGCCCATTGATTTATATGTGTCAGTCGTCACAACCTCTTTACCACGTAATTTCGCTTCTAAGATGCGATCAGAGGTCAATAATGGACATTTGATTTGAACAAAATGGACATCAGAAAGACTTGAAATCTTCGCATCTTTAATCAATGCTTCAACAACACGTGCAACTTCTTTGACCATCGCCATGGTACCAATTTCTTCAGGTTTGAAATCTCTGGTATAACCTGAGCTTGCTACTAATGACTTTTCTTTACCTGGCGTACCACTGACCTCTTTTTTAACAAAGATGGTTGCATGCGGACTCATTACACCTTCGGTACCACCAGACATGATGAAAGCAACCCTCTTGGTCACTTCTTCAGCAGATTTATTTAGCTTCTTTGATAAATATGAGCGAAATGTTACCGTTGTTAATGCTCTGGTAAAATCATTGACACAGCCGTTGCCTTCGGTTTTCCCCATCACAGCAATAATCTCTTCTGGTTTGATTTTCTGTTCATCAACCAGTTTTTCAAATGATCTCAAATCATCTGGACCACCCATTTCGAGTTTAAAAACTTCTATTTTTTGCATATATGTACCTACTTTCCTTTTATACGTATTTTTCTTATTATCAATAGTGTAGAGGCATGAATCCCATACTGTGATTCTACATGATTCGGTGAATTCAGTAATAGGTTATGACTCATAAATTGATGCATTTGAATTTGAAAATCGTTTTTTACAATGTGATTATATCATTATGATATAGCTTTTTTTATAGTGATAATCGTTAAATAAATTAGGCGTTGATTGTTGATAACAGACTAAATATGTTAAAATATTAATGAGGTGACGAGGATGGTTAGTATTGAAAATTTGCTTAAAACCAGCATTTTTGAATCCTATGAAATTGTTTCAGGCAAAGATAATTTGCAGCAAACAGTCAATAGCGTTTCAGTGCTTGAAACACCGGATTTTGCCAATTACGTAATTGAATACTCACTGATTTTAACAACATTGTATCCAATCAAAAGTGATTTAGCGCTTTTTAAAAGCTTGTTATATGTTTTAAATCAGAAAAAGAGTTCAGGACTGGTCATCAAAATTAATCGATATATCGATGAAATTCCAGCAGATATCGTTGATTTAGCGAACAACTTAAAGATCCCAATCATCATTTTGGATTATGATGCCAATCTTTCAACGCTCTTTAATGCAATCATCAGTGAAATTCAAAGTACAGAATATAGTAAGTTAGGCATTGAACTACAGCATTCTCCACTCTTTAAGATTGTCAGTGCAAGACCATCAACGCGTGAATTGGTCAAAGGCGTTGAACAGTCAGGTGATTTAGATATCCTGATTTATAATACCGAAAACAAAGATATTTATTATTCTTCTGAAGCCATCAAAAACTATTATGATAAGTACCAGTTGTCAACCGACACACTGGTTAAGGATAATGATTACTTAATCTATATTTCTAATGTTGTCTATGACGAACAAGTCATTTATCGACTGGCATTAGTTACCCATAAAAACAAAAGACATCTACTCTATAGCAGTGCAGAGCTTTATAAATTATTGATTATCTTCATTCACCAAAAGAAACAGGAAAACATTAGTAAACAAAATCAATTTCTGTTAAGTTTCATTTCCAATATTACATCAAGCTTCAATACCAACAAAGAACTCGTTGATGCCTCAAGATTTTATGACTGGCATATCGAGTTTCCCATCTGTTTAATTTTGTTTTCAATCAAAAACATTGATCGCCGAAATTTAAATAGTGTTGCTATTTCATTTAGAGACATATTGATTACTTTAATGAAACTTGAAAAAACCAAAATGCGCTTTGTTTATATCAATGATTTTCTTTTATTTATCGTTAATACCGATCCAGATAGAAAAAACGCATCACTGATGTCCGATCTTTATGGTCAAATCAAACTGCTGTATCCGAAACTTGAAACAAAAATTGCCTATTCAAATCCTATTTATAAAGCCCAAGACATTCCACAGGTATTTTCAATTCTTTCTGAATCGGTTAATAATGCAAATTACCATATGATCGATTTATCGGTATTCAACGAAAACCATGTTAGACTGATGAAACTGCTAAAAACACTTGATTACAACGAACTGAGGAATTTCTCACATGCAATCATCGGCAATTTGACCGAATATGAAAAGAAACATAATTTGCCGATTATCAATACCTTATATAAATTCATTCAATGTCGTTTTTCAATCAAAGAAGCTGCTGCAGAACTTTTTATCCATCCAAATTCCTTGAAATACCGATTATCAATCATTGAAAAGCTAGGTTATCAAGTCATTAATATGAAATCTCACTTCTTTGACCTCTATTTAGCACTGTATATTCACATTAACTTAACTGGATCAGCAAATTAACGCTAAACCAATAATCGATAGACAAGAACCTAATTTTTTAGGTTCTTTTTATATTGATGAATTAATCAACTAAACATATGTTAAAACTAACAAAAAAAATGCATTTTTATTGTGAAGATTGGACATATTTTTAGCTTCTAAAATCGTTTATAATGAGTCTGAAATAGGAAATATTAATCAATTTGATGATGGTTTATGGCAAATATGCTGTTTTCAAGTTCGACTATATTGTAAAAACAATTTACTGGAGCGTATTTTATGTACACTAAAGTGTTATCGATTGACCAGCAAACTTTAACAGCAATGATAACCAATGATGCCGTTATTTTAGGCGTCTATACGCATGCAATCCATATCCTTGTTGCTGGCAAGATTATTACCCTAGGTAACAATATCGGCAACGGAAAACATCATGTCTTAATTGATGGCAATTTTAATTTTAAAGCGTTTGGAGTAACAACTGACACATTTGTTTTATGTACCCTAAATCAAAT
>CAZIZJ010000042.1:3730-9491 GCA_964543675.1 uncultured Acholeplasma sp.
ACCAGGAAGTTGCAATAATGTGGACCAGTACGAAAGTCTCATCTGTTTAATCGAAAGTTCTTCGGTTGTGGAGTTTGCACCATTTGAAGAGACATATCCAGTCAATCAAAAGACAAGAGCAATGATTGAACAACTGAAAAACTATATGGCAAGCAGCCATACAGCCAACATTTATAACTACAACCCAAATGATTTGATTGAAAGTTATCAATTCAGTCATATCAAATCTTTTCTCGATAATCCAACATATGATACAGCAAAGATGATTCTTGGATTGGGTGATGGCTTAACGCCACTAGGAGATGATATATTGGTTGGTTATATTACTGGACTAAATGTCATCGGCAAAATGTCAGATTGGCTATATCGTGTGTTAGACGATGCTAGAAAACGCACAACGATGTTTTCCGGTCAAAATCTACGTGACGTTTATCAAAAATACTATTCAAGCCATTACATCGATATGATTGAAGGTATCTTAGCAACCCAAAGCTTAGAAAAGATTAAACCAGTACTTCTCACAGGGCACACCAGCGGTGCAGGCATAGTTACTGGATTTATACATGCAATTGCGCAAGGAGGATGAAATGAAAAAATACCATGTTTTAAAAAATACATATTATGATTCTGTGACACTGATGCGAACCGGCAATGACATTAAAACACTGTTTAACTTCAATGAACTTGTTTTATTGATGGCAACCGACATGAATAAAGAAATGATTAAATCGGTTAATCTGTATCACGAGGATTTTGAAAATGCTACGCCGAATGATTTATTGGTTGCAGCAGATATGAACGAGGAACTGGAAAATTGGACCGAGGTCATTCTAGCCCAGCTAACCAAGAAAAATGCCAGCACTTCAGACACTAAACAAACATTTAAGACGATCAACCAGGCAGCCCAGTCGCTAGATGCCAATCTGGCTGTCATTAGTGTACCTGGCATTTATGCCTTTCATGAAGCAGTCAAAGCACTTGACAACAATTTACATGTCATGATGTTTTCTGATAATGTTTCTGTAGCCGATGAAATCAAATTAAAAGACATAGCCATTAAAAAAGATTTATTGATGATGGGACCAGACTGCGGTACTGCCATCATCAATGGCGTAGGACTTTGTTTTGCCAATAAAGTATCTAGCGGCAATATTGGCTTAGTTGCAGCCTCAGGCACTGGACTTCAGGAAGTGACCGTCATTATCGACAGATTCGGTGGCGGTATCACTCAGGCAATCGGTGTGGGTGGCAGAGACTTAAGTAAGGATGTTGGTGGCAGAATGACGCTTCATGCCATCAATGCTTTAAACGAGGATGCAAATACTGAGGTGATTGTCATTATATCCAAACCGCCACATCCAAGTGTGACAGAAACATTACTAGCCTTCTTGAAAAAGGTTAAAAAACCAGTTGTCTTATGTCTCTTGGATGCTAAATTAGATCTATCAGATCAACATATTCATCCGGTAGCTAATTTAACTGAGGCAGCAGTTAAGGCACTCAGTCTAACTGGCAAAAAGGTTCCTGAATTATTAACCCTTGATAAAGATTATTTAAAACTCATTGAAAAAGAACGCACACTTTACCAAAAAAATCAAACCAAGGTCAAAGGTCTCTTTTGTGGAGGAACACTGGCTGCTGAGGCTTTATCGATCATTCGACCGCATGTTAAAAAAATTCAAAGTAACGTTGCTAAAAAAGAACATGAACTACTGCTTGATCCAACCAAGAGCGATGGTCATCAAATCATTGATTTAGGTGATGATGTCTTCACACAAGGAAAACCACATCCAATGATTGAACCAACGATACGCCTAGAACGATTGTTAAGTGAAGCCAAAAACCCAGAAACAGCTGTTATTCTGCTTGATTTTGAGCTAGGTTACGGCTCCCATGAAGATCCAGTCGGAATTAGTCTCACAGCCATTAAAAAGGCACAGGAACTTGCTTTAAAAGAAAACAGACATATTAGCTTTGTTGCATATGTTTGTGGTACGAATAAGGACCCACAAAACTTAATAGCATCAACGAAGAATCTTGAAAATGCTGGTGTCATTGTCGGAAACTCCAATGCCCATGCATCTTTGATTGCAGCATCGCTTGTAAAGGAGGTTAAATCATGAGCATTAAATCATTGTTCAATGAATCACTTAAAGTCGTTAATGTTGGTTCACCGGTATTCAATCAGGATTATGAAAAACAGCAATTGACTTACGCTGATCTTGCTTGGCGTCCACCAGCAGGTGGCAATCAAAAAATACTATCGCTACTTGGTGAACTTGCAAGCTATCAGTCGTTGATTGATGCAGCAAACAGCGATGCTGTCAATCAGATTAAGCGCGCAGAAGGAAGACTTATTGCCTTAAAGAAAGCATCTGATGTCATTCCTAATATGAACACCCATACGATTCTTCATGCTGGACCACCGATTTCATTTGACAAGATGGCAGGTCCAATGAAAGGTGCAATTATTGGTGCACTAATCTATGAAGGCTTAGCCAAAGATGAAAAGGAAGCACTCAGTTTAATTAAACTTGGAAAAATCGAGTTTGACAGTGCCCATCATCACGATGCAGTCGGTCCAATGGCAGGTATTATTTCAGCATCAATGCCTGTCCATGTACTTTATAATATTGTCCATAAAAACTATGCGTACTGTACTGTCAACGAAGGACTCGGCAAAGTCCTTCGTTACGGTGCCAACAGTAAAGAGGTCATTGACCGTCTTTCCTGGATTGAAAAGACATTTATGCCGGTTTTAAATGAAGCCTTGGTCTTAAGTGGTGGCATTGATGTCAAATCAATCATTACTCAGGCACTGCATATGGGTGATGAATGTCATAACCGAAATAAAGCAGCTACTTCCATCTTTTTACGTGATATCGTCGGTTTCATCTTAAAAACCAAATACTCGCAAGAAGCAAAGCTTGAAGCAATTGACTTCATTAAGAACAATGAGCACTACTTCCTGAACCTATCAATGCCTTTTTGTAAGCTAGCGCTTGATACCACCAAGGACATTAAACATTCAACTGTGGTTAGAACAATGAGCAGAAACGGTGTCGAATTCGGTATTAAACTTGCAGGTTCTGATACATGGTATAAAGGACCGGCAAATTATGTCAAAGGTCTAATGTTTCCAGGATTTACGGAATCTGATGCAGCACCGGATATTGGTGACTCAGCGATTACTGAAACCTTTGGTATTGGTGGGTTTGCAATGGGCGGTGCGCCAGCGATTGTTCAGTTTGTCGGCGGTGGGGTTGAGCAGGCATTCGATTATTCAAGATCAATGCACGAAATCACTTATGACAAACACCAGGTATTTACCTTGCCGACCTTAGATTTCATGCCGACTGGCTGTGGGATTGATATAACAAAAGTACTGGAAAACAATATCCTGCCAATCATTAATACCGGGATGGCACATAAAGATGCTGGTGTTGGTCAAGTGGGTGCCGGTTTAGTAACACCACCACTTGAATGTTTTGAAAAAGCTTTAAGTGATTTTGTCAAAAATATAAAGGAGTCTAAAGTATGAGAGTATTGGTTGCCCTTGGTGGCAATGCTTTAGGTGAAACGCCTGAAGAGCAATTAAAATTAGTCGTTAATGCAGCAAACAGCATTGCTGACTTGGTTAAAGATGGTCATGATGTCATAGTTGTTCATGGTAACGGTCCACAAGTAGGCATGATTCAAAGTGCTTTTGAACACGGTCACAGCAATCAAGAAAATATTCCATCGATGCCACTGCCTGAATCTGGTGCCATGAGTCAAGGCTATATCGGCTATCATTTGCAGCATGTCATTCATAATGTTTTTCAGGAAAGAAAAATAAAAAAGTCAGTTGTTACGGTTGTAACCCAAGCAGTTGTTGATGAAAACGATCCTGCATTCAAAAATCCTTCAAAACCAATTGGTCGCTTCTTCACTAAGGAAGAGGGCGAAGCGATTGCTAAAAAGCATAATGTACCCGTGATTGATGATTCTGGTCGTGGTTATAGAGTGGTGGTTCCTAGCCCACAACCGATTGATATTATTGAAAAAGATGCCATTGAGCTTTTGATTAGTCAAGGACATGTCGTCATTGCCTGTGGTGGTGGTGGCATTCCAGTTGTTAGAAAAAACGGTTTGACTGGTGTCAATGCCGTCATCGATAAAGATTTTTCAAGTGCGAAACTTGCTGAACTGGTTAAAGCTGATGTTTTTATCATTTTAACTGCAATCAAACGCGTTTCCATTAATTTTAGAAAACCAAATGAATTGGAGTTTTCAAAACTCTCAGTTAAGGAGGCGCAGCAATACATTGATGAAGAACAATTCGGTAAAGGTTCAATGGAACCGAAGATTGTTGCAGCCGTATCATTTGTTAGATCAAATAAAAATGGGAAAGCGATTATTGCATCCTTGGAAGATGCAGCGCTTGCAGTGACCGGTCAAGCAGGAACGCTAATTTATAATTAAAAAACGTCTTTAAACAAAACCAGCATTCAGAAAATGCTGGTTTTTTGTATTACTTTACTTCCCAATGACCATGATTACCACCAATTCTAACGATTCTTCGTGACTTGGCAAACTCCCTTTTAATTGTTCTTTCTGGGATCTTCAATATTTTGGATATAGTTTTTTGTGTTATTAAATCTATAATTTGTTCCTCTATGCTATTATGGTTAAAATTGGTACCAATGTTGGTGCCAAATGCGTTTTAAAAAGCAAATATCGCTTTCTTAACTTAATTATTTTAATATGACCCATCTGCCTGTTTTATCAGAACCTTCCCTTTTTATATATTTATACTGTTGAAGATTTCTTAAAGCGCGTTCAAGTGTGCTTTTTGACTTATTAACCTCCTTTGCAAGTTCACTTACTGTAATATTGAAATCTTCATTTATTCTTTTGTACACATACTTCTCTATTATTGTGAGATTTACACCGTCATTTACACCGTCATTTACACCGTCATTTACAGTGCCATTTAATCCGACATTTACAGTGTCATTGTATGTCATAGAGTAGAAAGTAATGATAAATGTATCTCTTAGAACTCGAATAACAGGCTTTTTATCATCCGGGTATGGTCCAAACATTTTGTCAATGCCACGACCTCTTTGTTCAATGTAATCCAGCTCTTTGAAAATTCTACAGATATTTTCATTTCTTCTACCAATCGTTGCCCCTGACAGCAATTCCTCAAGTGTTGCACCCTTATGTAAATCACCAACTGATTTCACAACGAGTCTGTCATCATATATTGCAACCTCTACCTGCATATTGTTGTGAACCAAGTAATCTCTATGGGTTACTGCATTTACGATAGCCTCCCTAATGGATTTATCATTGTATGACGTCATTTCTTTTCTTTGAATCTGTCCGTCAATAAAATGCATTTGCAGTTGATTATAAATACCAGCAAATGCTTTTGCATTATCAACTTGTTGTAAGATGGAACCACGCCATTCTTTATCGTCTATTGCATAGTCTGCTTTATCTAATCCATTCCATCTTGTTACTGAAATCCAGGCATTCGGGTTTTTGTTTTGATCTGAAAACAATATACCCATATTGGTTATTTTGTCGCCTTTGACAAGTTTAAATTCTTCTAAGTCTTGTTCGGTTAATGTTTCTTTTCTGATTTCCCTGAATTTATCCTTTAAATAATGAAATGTGTAATCATCTTTTGATAAATCTGTCAAATCGGCATCCCAGCTGATATTGTAACCTCTATATACCAACTTTCTGACCGTTTGTATATCTGCGCGTA
>CAZIZJ010000043.1:0-9371 GCA_964543675.1 uncultured Acholeplasma sp.
TTACATTACCTGTAATATTTTTAGCAGATAACACACCGATTGGTACGGCAAGGATTGCCCCAAGGATTGTACCAACAAAAGCAATCGCCAAGGTCTGTATAGAAAAGAATAAAACACTTTGGTTAAATCTAAAAACATCTAGGCCAAACAGCCAGTCCCAGTCCGGATTAAAAAATCTAGCGGTAATGGTTGGAAAGGCATTCGAAAATGTTTGAACAGCGCGCCAGTTGATGGTTGAATCACTGACTGAGTAAATCAACATTAAACCAAAGACCAATGTAAAAATCCAGTTTAAGATCCACGTTTTAGGTTTTTTCTTTAGTACTTCTTGAATATTATATTGCTTGGTTGTCATTGCATCTTCCTCCTAATTGCATTAGAAGTGTAATTAAGCGTTAATACAACAACTGTTAATAAGATGATGATTAAACCAGCGCGATCGCGGTTATACCATTCTAAAGGACCTAAATTTTCTCTTAAAACTTGTCCGATCCCACCAGCACCAACGTAAGCAAGAATAATTGAAGCACGAATATTTATCTCTAAAATATATATGAAATATGACAAAAAGATTGGCATCACTTGTGGTACGACAGCCACTTGAATTTTTTGAAGGGTTCTAGCACCAGTAGCATCTAGTGCTTCTAGTGGTGTCATATCAATAGTTTCTAATGCCTCATATAACATTTTAGACATAATACCAAATGAGAAAATTGAAACAGCAATTGTTCCAGCAGTATTTCCAAAACCAATGAATGCTGCAATAAATAATGCAAGAATAACGATTGGCATGGTGCGTATCAGTGAAAGCATGAATTTTGTTACTTCATTTAACCATTTGATTTTAATAATGTTTCTAGCACAAATAACTGCAAAAGGAATTGCAAAAAAAGCACCGATTGCAGTACCTGCAAATGCAGTTCTAACTGTTTCCATAAATGGTTCCCAGATTACTGTCGTATATGCAAAGTAATCAAACCAAGTTCTCCCGCTTTGTGGAGAAAAGAGTTGGGTGATCAATGCGATAAACCTGTCAAACCTAATATTAAAAGTTGCAATCGGTGTCCACGTTAATGCATACAAAAAGAGACCCAAGACAATAAGGGCATACAACCAAACCCATGATCTTGGTTTAGTAACAACTTTTCCGTTTTTGAGGGTATATGATTTAGCCATTATAAAACCACCTCGGTTGCCTCTAAAACCTCATCCTTGGTTAACTTTCTACCATATACTTGTTCTAATATTTCTTCTGTGACATCACTTGATGAACCATCAAAAACAATTTCACCATCTTTAACGCCAATGACTCTTGTTGCGTATTTTAAGGCTAAGTCAACGTGGTGCATATTGGCAATAATGGTAATGCCAAACTCTTTGTTGATACGTAAAAAATCATCCATTACAGAAAGGGTTGTAATTGGATCTAGTGATGCAACAGGTTCATCAGCCAAAATCAATTTTGGCTCTTGTGCAAGCGCACGAGCTAGTGCCACTCTTTGCATCTGGCCACCAGATAATTGATCTGCTCTAACAAATGCTTTTTCGATGATGCCCATTTTATCAAGTGCTTCCAAGGCTAATATTTGATCTTCTTTAGGAAAAAGTCCAAAAACAGTTTTAAAGGTAGAGTGGTAAGCCACTCTACCTGCTAAAACGTTCTTAAATACTGACATACGCTTAACCAAGTTAAACGACTGAAAAATCATACCAATATTTCTTCTAAAATACCTTAACTCTTTCCCAGTAATTGTAGATACATCTACACCATCAACAAACAACTTCCCACCGGTAACGGGATGAATTTTATTGATCGTTCTTAGTAAGGTGGATTTTCCTGCACCAGATAGACCAATGATTGCCACAAATTCACCTTCATGAATCTCAAGATTTATGTTTTTTAAAGCCTGAAAGCCATTCGGGTAAACTTTATCGACGTGAACAAATTTGATCACTTCTAGTTACCTCCACTTTTTAATTTAATTCAAAAAATTAACTTAAGAAATCTCTTCTGAAACGGTAAACTTCTCTTTCACCTGCATAATCAGAGTCAACTGATTTGAAATATCCAGTGTGAGAATAAACTGCTAAGATTTCTGCACCAAGATCAGTACCAATGATATCAATGAAAGCATCTTGGATAGCTGCTTTTAATGAAGCGCTTAATGAAGCGATTGATGAAATAGTGTCATTATAAATTCCAGGAGTTAGTGCAATAACTTTAGTTGCTTCAAAAATGTCTTCATATTCGCCAACTAAGTTTGATCTTGCATCCATGAATGTAAATGCCGCATCAACGTCACCGTTATATACAGCAAGTGCACCTGCTGGGTGCCCACCAGCAATAACTTGATATCTTACTTCACCTTCAGCAGCATTTGGTGTGCCTGATACAAAACTTAAACCGTTTTGATGTAGTAAAACTGCAGGATAAACATAACCAGAACCTGAACTTGTTGCTTGTGTACCAACTGTTTTACCAGCTAGATCTTCAACGGTTTCAATATCAGAGTCAGCGGGAACGATTAAGATTGAGTGATAGAATGTAACATCTTTATCAGATAATTGTCCTGCATAACCTGGTGCTTCAATATTTGCCAATAATTGTGCTTCAGAAACTAAATTACCATTGCTGTCGTATTGTGCTGCAAATCCTTTTCTAACTGAAGTCAATAAGACATCAACTGAACCAGGGTATTCTTCACTAACACCTGCATATTGTTGACCTGTCAAGAATCCAACATGGATTGTTCCTGCAAGCATACCTTCAACAACTGCATCATAGTCAGTTCCAAGAATGACTTCAAAGGTTTTACCTTCAATTCTTTCTTCTAATAATGCTTCAAGTTCATTTGCTCTTGTAATAACCGCAGATGCTGAGTTTGATGGAACAAATGCAACAACGATATGATCTGGATCAACACCAGTATCACAGGCAATAAGTGCTAAAGCAGTGATTGCTGTTAAAACTAATACTACGAGTTTCTTCATTTTTTCTCTCCTATGAGTTTTATTTTCGTTTCAATATAAAGAAAAACCACGAAAGATGGTCGTGATTAAAAGTCTGTATATACACTCAAAAAGAAGGAGAATGTACGTAGTCCTAGAATTACGGATCTAGGGTAGAGACTTAACCACCGAACATCTGGTTGATTATACAGTACATTGAATACAATCTTTATTATAGCAAATATCAATCATTTGTAAAGTAATTCAATCTCAAAAAGATTAAGAAAGTGCTTTCATTTAAAATAATCTTTGAAATTAAAAAGAACTCAGCTTATGAGTTCTTCTGACAATTGCTGCAAAGTCCATAAAAATTAAGATCATGATGTACAACTTCAAAACCATACTTGTCTTTGATTTCATCAATCATTTCATCGATATGACAATCAATTTCAAATTTTTCCTTACATTTTTCACAAACCATGAAATGGTGATGTTCATGGTTGTTTAAAAAGTAATACGCAGTATTATCTAAATAATTTCTGCCAACCAGTCCATCTTGATGGAATTTTTCAAGTGCACGGTAAACCGTTGATAAATTCATTTGCTCATCTGTTAGTTTATTATATAAGTCTTCTGCACTTAACGGTGCTTCACTTGATTTTAATAAATCATATACAATTTGTCTTTTTTGAGTGAATTTATTCATAAACATGCCCCCTTGCGATTTTTTTAGTGACTGTCAATGTTACAAATAGTATAGCATATACAATGACAATCGTACTACCTGCAGGAATATTTAAAACATGTGCCAAAATAACGCCAACCAGTGTCGCTAAAAAAGTAATGGCTGCACCATAAATAAATAGTTCTTTAAAGCTTTTTGATAATAGATTGGCTGTAACCACTGGAAAGATTAATAATGATGATATCAAAAGTACACCAATGCTTCTGACTCCAACTACCACAAATATACCTGTAATTGCTGCAAATAAATAACTTAATAAATCTGCTTTAATGCCTGAAAATTTAGCGTATTCAAAATCAAAAGTCAAAGAAATAAGTTTCCGGTAATTCAATAATACAAAGGTTCCAGCAATTAAAAGCACGCCTAAAGAAAGCCATACATCAGAAACCTTTCTTAACCAAAGGTTACCGGAAATCAAACTTTCTAAATCAATGAAGTTATTTGAAAACTTAATCACAATTAATCCAATAGCAAACCCAACACTAGAAACCATGCCTAGTGCTGCATCCCCGTGTATTTTTGCATACTGTGATATCCACTTGACTAGAACCGATGATAATACAACAATCGGTATTGCAACATAAAATGGTTCATCAAAAAAGAATAATCCAACGGCTAGTGCAGTAAAAGATACATGTGATAAACCATCAGCAATTAAGCTTTGTTCGTTTAAAACGACAAAAGGACTCAAAATGCTTGCTGCAAGCCCCAAGGTAAAGACAATGATAATGCCATACTTTAAAACGTCTAGAATCAACAGTATATTATCCATGGCGATGTCCCTCATGTTCAAAATGATGATAATCCTCATGATTACCAAAAAACTTGATGTCACGGTCAATATACATCACCTTACTGTTTTTTAAGACAATATCAGTAAGGTCATGGGTAATATGAATAATTGTAATCTTTTCTTTTTCTCTAATGTCATTTAAGATGTCATAAAACTTTTCTCTAAATGATGGGTCTAATGCAGATGCCGGTTCATCTAGAATCAAAATTTCAGGTTGGGCAATCAATGATCTAATCAAATAGATTCTTTGAAGTTCCCCACCAGATAAATAACTAATTTTATGATGTAGCATTTCTCTTTCTAGTTCCATCTTATCTAACCATGAAACAATTAAATCTTTATCTGCTTGACTGATAATCAGCTTTTGTTGCTTAAAGCCTGTATAAATGAATTCTAAAACAGTTAATGGAAAGTTACGTTTGATCGTTTGTTTCTGAGGTACATAACCAATCGATTGATTATCAAAATAAATGGTGCCTTCAAAAACCTTTACCTGACCAATCAAGCTTTTAATCAGTGTCGTCTTACCGGCACCATTGGGTCCAATAACATTTAAAAAGTCGTTTTTTGATATTTCAAAAGAAATATCTTTTACGACTTCGTGTTTTCCATATTTAATTGTTACCTTCTCATATTTAACAACACAATTACTCATTTAACAATGCCTCTTTAATATTGTTGATATTTCTTTCCAGTAAATCTTTATAAGTAATCCCATTTTTCCAGTCTTCACCAGATACTGTATGATATCCATGCAACTCCAATATGATTATATTGCCAATTTGGTCACGAATAACCTCTGCGGTATAGCGTGACTTAACTTCTTCGACAAACAAGTATTTGACTTGTTTTTCGGTAAGTTCCTGGGTAAAGGCAATCACTTGTTCGCTGGTAACATCAGTGCCCGGATTAACGGTATCCTCTAGTGCATGCACATGGATATCAAAATAGCTTTCAAATCCCTGTAGTGCATTATGACCAACATAGAATAATACAACTTCATCAAAGTCAGACAAGAAATCCTTGAAGTCATGAGCAAGTGTTTCGATTGCTTCTACATATGCATGTCCGTTTGCTTCAAAGACTTCTTCATATGCTGGATATTTTTCTGCAAGTTCATGGGCAAGTGCATCAATGACCTTGACTGCAGTTTCCGGATTTGTCCAGAAATGCTCTCCATGCAAATGATCATCGTCATCTTCATCGTGTATTTCTTCCTCATCTTCGTGATGATCATGTTCTGTTAGTTCCGATAGATTCAATGCTAATGCATCGTTTTTTAAATAACCGTTTAATGTTTCATCATCAACCAGCCATGTATTATGTTCAAATCCTAAATAAATGAAAACATCAGCACCTCTGATTTCTACCAAATCCTGCGATGTTGGTTCAAACTGGTGATAGTCAGCACCGACTGGGGCAATCAATTTGACACTTAAGTGATCACCGACGATTGCCTTGGCAAAATCATAGGCGACATAATCGGTTGTTATAATGTCATAGACTTTTGCATCATTACATGCTGATAAAATGAATACTGGTAGTAAAATAAAGAGAGATAGAAATATTTTTTTCATGTGTTCTTCCTTTGCGAATCGTTTGCAGAATTAATTATATCACATGAAATAGATTTTGCAAATCGTTTGCAATATTTTTAGGAGAAGAAAATGAAATACTACGTATTATATCCTTACAAGCATTGGACATTCCTTGTGCTTGCAACTAAAAAAGGTTTAAGTGATTTATTTTTATATGAAAACCAGGATTTATCAAACTACTTAAAAGATGATACCTATATGAATCAGTATAAGCAATTGCTTGATGATTTTTTCAATGGCAAGCATTCAATTAACTTCCCCTTGGATACTGGTGGCACGGCATTTCAAAAATCAGTATGGCAAGCACTGCTAAAAGTTCCTTTTGGAAAAACCTCAACTTACCAGGAGATTGCTTTAAATATAAAAAAGCCAAAAGCTGCACGAGCTGTTGGCAATGCGGTTGGTAAAAACCCTGTGATGCTATTGATTCCATGTCACCGAATCATTAAAACCGATGGCAGTATCGGTGGTTTTTCATCAGACCCGCTGCTTAAAGTGGATTTGCTGCATTTTGAAAAACAGCCAACCTTATAAATCCTTTGAACATTGAGTTTGTTTTCTATTCGCCTTCGTAGTAATCAGGCATATCATTGATACGATAAATATTTCTTAATCCCTTGCCGTAGATAGCAATCTTACCGCTATCTGGATAGACGACTGAATCGAGTTCCGCTTTCGCATCAAAATCAATATAGACCAGTGGTTCGCTTGCTGATGTATTGGTAAACTTATGTGCACCTTTTTCGCCCGCCGGAAAGAAAAAGAAATCGCCTTTCTTGCAAGGTATTTCACCTTTTGGCGTTTTGACAACACCTTCACCAGATAAAATCAAAAACGATTCTTCTGCCATCATATGATAGTGATACGGAAAGTTTGACTTTCCTGGTGGAATCTCATAAATTGCCAATGCAGTTCGCTCTGCCTCTCTTGGTACTAAGACTTGTCTACTAAAACCATATTTAGGATGCTGAGAAAGTTCTTGTTTCTTAACATCTTCTGTATTTACAAATAAAAAATCATCCATCTAAAAATCCCTCCTTTAATCTATGTCTATATTGTATTACTTAACGATTAAAAAACTATTGAATATGAAACAAAAAGTATCTCAGTGACGTAAAAATACGTTCATATGGTGAGATACTTTTTTTAAATACATCGATTAAATTAAATTTTCTTTTATGTTGATGGCTTGGTTTGTTTTGCTGGTTTTTCTTTTGATTCTTCTTTTGGTCCAGATAGTTTTCCAGTCGCATAACCTGCCAACAAACTGGTTAAATCAATACCAGTTGATTCTTTGACAGCAGAGATGATTTGTGTAGAAGAATTAACGATATCACCAACAAGTTTAGCAGAATTACCTTCGCCATACATAGTAATCTTGTCTACTTTGGCTAGTGGTGATGCTGCAGCTGCAACAATTTTTGGTAAGACATCAGATTTTAAGATTAACTCAAGTACGGCAGCGTCTTCCATTTTCTTCATCGCTTCTGCCTTCTTTTCGATCGCATCAGCTTCTGCAAGACCTACGGCTGAAATACCTTTTGCTCTTTCTTCTTCTGAAAAGCGTGATGCTTCAGCTGATACTTTGACTGCTTCTGCTTTTTTGGTATCTTCAAAGAGTTTTGCTTCTGCTTCTTTGCTTCTAACGAAAAGATCAGCTTGTGCATTTTGTTCAGTCGCGTAACGTCTCGCATCTGCATCTTTCTTAATGGTTGCTTCTAAACGCTTGACTTCGACTTCAACTTCTTTTTCTCTTAATTCAATTTCTTTAGATCGTTTAGCAATTTCAGCATCTTGAATAGCAATGTTAACGCGCTTTGTTTCATTCGCTTTTTGAATTTCATAAGATAGATCGGCAGTTGCTTGTTGCGTATCTGCTTTTTGTTTCAATGCTGCCTGTCTTAAAGCAAGATCGGTATTTTGTTCTGCAATCTTTAATTCTGCTTCAATTCTTGCTTGGTTGGCAAGTTCTTTTGCTTGCGCAGATGCAATTTGCACATCCTTTTCAGAGTTTGCTCTAGCAATGGATGCATCTTTTCTAATTTGGGTGACATTATCCACACCGAGGTCTTCAATCACGCCATTTTTATCCGAGAAATTCTGGATGGTAATATTAATGATTTCAAGCCCCATTCTGCCCATATCCTGCATCGCAGATGCATAGACTTGTTCAGCAAACTTATCTCTGTTTTGGACAAGTTCTTTTAACTTCATTTGACCAATAATTTCTCTCATGTTACCTTCTAGTACTTCCTTGGTAACAATGCGGATACCTTCTAAATCTCTTGATAAAAGAATTTGTCCAGCAAGTCTGATTGATTCTTCATCAGTTCTAATTCTAATATTGGCGACACCATCAACAAAGATATTGATAAACTCATTAGTAGGTACTGCAGAATCGGTTTTTATATCCGTTTGGATCAGCGATAACGGTATAATATCAATTCGCTCTAAAAAAGGAATTCTTAATGTCCCTTTACCAATGATTACTCTAGACTTTCTAGGTCCTGTAATGATAAATGCCTGGTTTGGCTTAACCTTGACATATGACGCTACAAAAAGCAACAGTAGCAGAACGGCAACAACTACTGCAGTAATGATTATTTCCACCATATTTCCTTACCTCTTTCTATGAATGTATTTTACACTTTTATTATACATTGAAAGATTAAAAAATACACAATATATTATCAATATTTTTTACAATATTTTCACAATGATTTATACACAGGTTTTTGAATGTTTAATCTCTTAAACTTTACATGCCATAATGGCTTTATAAACATCTTTTATATTGAATTAAGAAGTTGTAGAAAATCTATCAAAAATTAAGACGACAACACAATAATTTTCCAAACGAATTAGACGCATGGTCAAAACCCTATTTATAACTGAAAAGTAAACATTTAAAAACCAGCATTGGCTGCTGATTTTTGATGTTCTATAGGTTTTCTAAATAATCGTCATACGACTCAACATACTGTTTAAGTTTACCGTCTGACTGTATTTCAAATAGTCTGTTAGCAGTTGTAGAAATTAACTGATGGTCTTGTGAGGTAAATAGTACAACACCATTAAACTCCTGTAGCCCTTTATTGAGTGCCGTGATGGCTTCCATATCCAAGTGGTTGGTTGGTTCATCCAAGATGAGCATGTTGTTACCTACAATCATCATTCTAGATAACAACAATCTAACTTTTTCGCCACCAGATAATATGTTGATCTTCTTCAATGCATCATCACCTGAAAAAAGCATTCTGCCTAAAAAGCCTCTGACATAAGTTGA
>CAZIZJ010000044.1:0-9361 GCA_964543675.1 uncultured Acholeplasma sp.
GTGAGATATGTCGGTTTGGTCGGTTGTCCAGAAGGCATTGAAAGACTTCAGAAAGAACATCCGGATGTACCGATTTATTTAGCGGCACTTGATGAAGGATTAAATGAGCATAGCTATATTGTCCCAGGACTTGGTGACTGTGGGGATAGATTGTTTGGTACCAAGTAATGAATGATTTGGTTAGATACTTAATCTTTTGGGGTGTATTTATTGTAGGGTTTGTTACGGTATTTAGAATCCTTCAAGCTGTTGAAATTGAAAAGTACTTTAAAAAGTACCGCACAATTGAGATTCATGCTGCATATCTCATTATTACGGTACTAACAAGTTACTTTCTAGGTATGTTTATTTTAGATATGATTGATTTGTTTCCATGGAACTAGTATCTCTTTAGTTCCATGGTTTTTTATATTTTTAAAAAGATAAGTGTTTTGCTGGACCAACGTATCATCACCAATAAAAGATAAATCATATGAAACGTCAGTCAAAAAGGTTTTGTTTGTAATGTAGTTATTGAATATCGCTTCAATGGCGTTTATTTTATCGTATGCGAATGTTACCGTATAGTTCTTAGTGATTTCTTTCTTCAAGAAAGCTGCATCATTTAGCGCTTCTTTGGTTGCTTTTGCATATGCTCTGATTAATCCGCCGGCACCAAGTTTAATGCCGCCGAAATATCTTACAACGACTGCATAGACATTTTTTAACTGATATGCATTCAATATTTCTAAAATAGGAACACCTGCAGTTCCTGATGGTTCACCATCATCATTTGAACCTTGCGTGTTTTCAAAAACATAAGCACTGCAGTAATGATTGGCTTTAGGATATGTCTTTTTAATGTCTTTGAGAATGTGTGCAGTTTCGTCTGTATGCGCTATTGGTGTTACAACTGCAACAAATTCAGACTTCTCGATTACTATTTTATGGGTTACTTTGTTTTCTAAATAAATCATATAATCACCTAAAACAAGTATAACATAATTCATTTTATCCTTTTTCAAAAGTCATAGAATTTGGTATAATTAGATAGATATATGAAACTAGATTTGATCATGTTGATTAAGTTCTCTTGGAAAATTGAAGATTAGAGGAAACGAAAATGAGTTTGCAGGCAGCCAAAAAGTTAATTAAGGATTTAAAGAGAAGTGGATATGACGCTTATTTGGTTGGTGGTGTCGTGAGAGATTTTCTGATGAAAAACAAATTTTCAGATATTGATATTACGACCAAAGCGAAACCAGTTCAAGTCATGAAGTTATTCAAATCAGTACCAACCGGTATTAAATACGGCACGGTAACTGTCCTTTATGATAATCATAAATTTGAAGTGACGACCTTTAGAAAAGATGGTCCGACATCAGATTTCAGACATCCAGACTCCGTTGTTTATTCAGAAGATGTCAAAGATGATGTTGTAAGAAGAGATTTTACGATGAACGGATTATTAATGGACGAGTTTCAAAATATCTATGATTATGTTGATGGTCAAAAGGATATCCAAAACAAACTGATTCGCGCCATTGGTGAACCTAATGATCGATTCAATGAGGATGCACTAAGAATGTTAAGGGCGATTTATTTTCAATCGAAACTAGGATTTGAAATTGAAGAAAAAACTAAAGCCTCCATTCGTCAAAACAGACATTTGATTAAAGAATTGCCGATGGAACGGGTTCATACGGAACTGATTAAAATCTTAAAAGAGAGCCATTTGAAAAAGGCACTTAACTCAATGGTTGAATGTGGTTTAGATGAAGTACTGCCTGGTCTGGAAAAAGGAATCAAGTATGTAGCCAAGCTAGATAGCATGCCATTTGTTGATACATTCTTCGCATTGGCATTTACCTTAAATGGCGGTGTAATTCCAAGTGCTTGGACATTTTCCAATGTTCACCGAAACAAGTATCAAAAAGCATCAGAGGTGGCATTAAAGATCAGTGGATTGCCGGATGATTTGATACTTTATCAATACGGACTAGAGATTTGTTTGCTGGCAAACAAAGTGAACTTCTATTTAGGCAAATCAAAACATTTAGAAAGACTAATTACCAGCACCTACGAGAACTTACCGATAAAATCAGAACTTGACTTAGCGCTTTCTAGTCATGAGATCATTGATTTCTTAGGTAAAAAGCCTGGTGCATGGTTAGGTCAGTTAAAAAAAGAAATGATCTTGGATGTTTTAAACAAAAAAGTCTTAAACAAAAAAGATACATTGTACAAGTATTTAGAAAGTAAGCAGGTTTAAACAATCATGAATAAAGTGATCGGAAAAGTTGAATCAATTAATAAAGGAACAAACTACTGCAATGCATCATTGATTTTAGAAGACAAGCGACATTTAAACGTGAAGCTTGAACTAGGTGATGATGCGAAACTGCAAGTCGGCAAGATTTATGTCATTGAAGTAGATAGTTTTTTAAAAGAGGATGTCACGCAGTATAAAGCAACCAGCATTGTTTCAATTGATCAAGCTGGTTTAGATAATCAAACCATTGACAGATTATTTACAGTCTTTTATCAGCACGCACCACTGCCTTTGGCAGAGATTAGAAAAGGCATTGAGGATTATTTATCAAGAATTGATAATCGAATTCTAAAAGATGTCACCAGTGCAGTCTACAAAAAGTATGAAACAACGTTTTATTTGCATCCGGCAGCCACTAAATTTCATCATGCCTATGTTGGCGGACTGTCATATCACACATTTTCAATGCTTAAAATGATTGATCCGATGATTGCTGTCTACCCTTATTTAAACAAAGATCTATTGTATGCAGCAACCATTCTTCATGATGTTTCGAAAATAGAGGAAATGACTGGTGTCGATGGCGAGTATACCAAAGAGGGCTTATTGTTAGGTCACTTGGTGATGGGTTCTATTGAAATCGAAAAAGCAGCAGTTAGTCTAGGTTGTGAAAAAAGCGAAGAAGTGATGTTGTTGAAGCATTTAATTGTTTCGCACCACGGTCAGCTGAACTTCGGTTCACCAAAGAAACCGCAGACAGGTGAGGCACTCTTGTTATGGTATATTGATTCAATGGATTCAAAGTTTACCGAATTAGGCGATGCGCTAAAAGGGATCGAACCCGGCGAGTTTACGCAATCAATTAGTGTCCTTGATAAGATGCGTTACTATAAACCAAAACTATAAAAGAGCGAGAGCTCTTTTTTTTGCATAAAAAAGAACCACTCTTTCGAGTGATTCTCATGTTAGATATTAATTTTCTGCTTGGAAGACATCAAACCAAGTTGAATAAACTGCTGCATATTCTTTATTGGTTGCACGTTCGTAAATTGAACCGGCATTTGTAAAGTATGCGTAATTGAAGAATTGGTTGAAGTTTGCTTCACGTAATGCTTGTAGTTTTCCATTAGCAACCGAATCCGCTAGTACAACATTGCCTTCAAAGATGAAATTGAATGCGATTTCTAGTTGTGAGTAAGAATTGTTGTATGCAGTTCTAATTGGATTGAAGTATCTGGTAATTGCAGTTTGAACTGTTGTTGGTAATGTAACAACACCGGTTTCTTCCTTAGATTCTTCTATGTAGATGAGGATTTGTTCCCAAGTTAAGTAATCTGTATCATTTAACGCAGAAAGCTTTTCATCGGTATTGTAAGGATTAGCAACATTAGATGTGTATTGACTTGCTTGATTTTCATTTTCGGATTCAATCAATGCAGATGCACGTTCTGTATAACCAGTGACTAAGATCAAGTGCCATCCAAATCCTGAACGCGTACGCTCTGGAGAGAATTCAGCTTCAGGAACGTTTTTAGTTTCTACATAATTATCTTCCTCATCAATAAACTCAACGTCTGAGTTCAATAAGGTTGGTGCATAGAACGGAAGTAGCTCGTTGATGTTAACTTCTTCACCAGCAAATTCAATTGCTTCAATGCTTAAACTCAAGTATTGAGCAAGTCCCATTGCATATTCGAAGAAATCAGCATCTAATCTTGATGAACCACCAGGGAAGTTTGTTTGATTTGTAATTTCGCCTAATGTTTCAAATCTTAATTTTAAGCCCATACGCTTGAATGGAACCCAAATATCTTCACGATTGTAATTCTTAAGGAATTCTTGAACTTCTTCAATGGTTGGGTTTGGACCTAAGTCATCAAGTGAAACAGTAGATAATTCATAACGGGTTGCATTATTATATGCAGTAACCACACTATTTAGTCCTTCATTGATGGTTGCTTTTTCAGATGCACGTTCATTGATTACTGCAATAAACTCTGCAATAACTGCATCTAAATCTTCAATTGTTAAAATCGGATTACCGTCTAAGTCAAGTAGATTTGCATCATCAAAGTCAATCTTGTTTGGATTATCAGGTGAACCATCATTATCTAAGTCAACATAGACAAGTAAGTGAGAAGCAGAGATACCAACAGCATTTTGTCTAACCAATGATGCAAGTTCTGCATATTTGGTATAAATGTTGCTTACTTCAGTATTGCCTGGGAAATGAACAGTTAAATCTTCTTCGAATAGTTCGCGTAATTTACCTTGAACATAAACCTTGTCAATAGCATCAGCTGTTGCACTTCTACCATCGTGTGCCCAAGCACCGAATCCTAGAAGTAAGAAGCTATCGATACCCATTGATGCAGGGAATCCTGCAGATGCGTATTGATTTGCTAAGAATGGGTTTACATATTGGGTTTCAAACTGTGTTCTGAATTCTGCATAATCGTCAGGTGTAATTTGTGAAGCATAAGTCGCTCTTAATTTTTGAACGAAAATCAAATCAAGCGCAGTTGATAAGCCTAAGGTTTCATTAAGTAATTCAAAATAGTCATCAACTAAGATATCAACACCATTAACAGATGCCAACACATTATTACCTCTATAGCCATATGAACCAGAATAACTCAATTGGTTTGCATAATACTCACGAATGATTGGATCATAAATGTTAATTGTAACATCTTTGAATTTTTCGCTTGTTTTTGTTTCAATGTATCCGGTAGATAGTCTTTGTGTTACTAATGTTTCTAATGCTTCAAGACGTTTTTCTTGTGCATGTGCATTATCCATAAAGACAATATCATCTGAATTGGTTTCATCTAATACATCATCGTCGTCTTCACGGTTATCATTCATCAAGTATACTAAGAAAGGTGTATTGTTGAATGTTTGAACTTGACGAGAGTAAGGACGCGTATTTGTTCCTTCAGTTGTTTCGTAATATAAAGATTCTTTGTTTAATCCATAAACATAAGTTCTTAACTGGGTGTTTCTAGAGAATAGGATGTCAGTATATTCAAATGCAAACGCAGAATTACTTTCGATAGCATCTCTGACTGGATTACCACTTGCAAGGTCTTCAATGTTAGCTGGCGTGAAGTTGGTGCCGTTTAAATCATCATAGATTTGTAAGAAAGTGTATAAAACTTCGTTGTTTGATGCACTGTCGTCTAAATCAGTACCATCGGTGCTACCGATAGAGTATCTTGCATAGTAAGTGGCAAACTGAGAAGATCTATAGTCAATTGGTTCTAAATCAGCCAATACTTTACCTAAACCACCGCTGGAAATTGGATCAGTTAAAATTTTAGCAGCTTTACCTAGACTTGATGTTGCTGGATAATCATCAGCTTTTAGCAGATCGATAATATGTTGTTCAGCAATATTTGGTATACGGTGCCATTCACCACGTGAATTAGATTTGATTGCATATTTGTATCTTGCAATTTCATGTTCTTTCACAGAAGCGAATTGGATGATTAATGCATTCACATCATATCTTCCAGCGACATTGTTTTTATAGTAGGTTACAAGATTTGCTTCTGAAATATAAACAGCGGAATCTTCATCTGCTAATTCACCAGTTACTTCGCCATCAACAATATCACCTAAAATATTTTTAGCATTTACCTTCTTTAGTACAGGTAATGTATATTGTTTGATTAAGGCATTGATGGTTCCAGCAAATCCTGGGTAATCATCTTTAGCGAAATATCCGAATACGAAATCAGCATCTTCGTCAAAGTCAGAAGCGGTTGCTCTGGCAACAACATCGCCGATCACTACATCAAGAAAATTGATTAACTGTGTTTTATCAACTCCTGGATTAGTAATAACGAAAGAATCGGCAAAAGATAAAATCTGTTGTGCCACTTGTTGTTCAGTTAGATTACTAACCTGTGTTGCGGTGATGGTTGCAGATGAGAAGAGTGCTGTATTGATTTCCTGTTCAAATGCTGTAACCTCAAATTCAGATAGGTTTGCAGTGTCTAGTGGAACATCTGCAAACACAAGTTCGTCAATATAAGTTGTTAGTCTGTTTAATGAAGAAGTTCTTAATTGATCGTAAAGTTGTTTCTCGGTAACTTTGTAGTCTTCACCGATTTGTAAATATGTTGCATCGCTAAGTGAGCCATATGGTGTACCTGTTGGTTCATCACACGCGACTAGCGTAAGCGCAAAAACTGCTACCAATAAAAAAATAGCGAGCCTTTTTGCTGGAAATAACTTTCTTAATATATTCATGTATGCGTTCACTCCTTAAATGTGTTTAAAAAATACAGCACATATAATATAGCATTTTTTGCCCGCTAATGCAACCATTTTTTGTATTTAATGATATAAATATCATGGCATAAATGACATCTTACACATGAATAACGATATATGCTACAATATGTATAGGTGATTTCATGGAAGTTTTTGTATTAGCATCAGGCTCTAAAGGGAATATGACATATGTAAAAAACGATTTAGTGTCTTTTTTTATTGATGCTGGTATTTCATACCAGAAAGTTCTTTTGAAGATGAAGGCATACCAGGAAAATATTGAATCCGTTAAAACCTTATTTTTAACGCATGAACACTTAGATCATATTTGTGGTTTAAAGGGATTATTGAAATCAGGCATTCTAAATGATGTCTATTTAACAAAAGGAACACTTGATGCCTTGCCTAAAGACATTAAAGCATTGTTGCCGGAAGTTAGATTGATCAAAGCCGATGAAGTCTTTTATTACTATCATTTTGAAGTTTTGCCGATTCTGCTTTCACATGATGCCAAAGAACCAGTCGGTTTTATCTTTAAAGACGGTGATAAGCGTTTTGTGGTATTAACCGATACCGGATATGTCGACCAAAGTTATATCGACATATTAAAGGATGCGGACCTTTATCTTTTAGAGGCGAACCACGATCCTAAAAAACTACTTAACTCATCAAGACCGTTTTCTCTTAAACAAAGAATTTTAGGCATTACCGGTCATCTATCGAATGAAGATGCAGCAATTTTAATGAATAAGCTTGTTTGTAAGAAACAATCAACCTGGGTAGTCGGGCATATTTCTGAGGACTGCAATGAACAATTTGATATTGAAAAAGCCATTGTTGATCATTTTGATAATCCATCAAAGGTCAAGATTGTTTATTCGTCTCAAAATTCATTGCCGGGGATTAAACTATGAAAATCAAAATAGTAACTGTCGGCAAAGTCAAACAAAAAGAACTCATACTATTAACAGAACAATACTTGAAGCAAATGAAAAACGTTTCAGTTATTGAAGTAGATGATGAAAAGAATGAAACAGGATTAGATAAAGAAGCGAAAAGTATTTTATCTAAGATTAGTTCAGATGATTATGTAATCGTACTGGCTATTGAAGGTAAAAGTATGGATAGTGTCGAGTTTTCAGAAACACTGGATAAAATTGTTACTTTTCATACGCCAAATATCGTATTTATCATTGGTGGTTCTTACGGACTAGCACCAGATGTTAAAACCAGAGCCAACTTAATGCTTTCTTTTTCTAAAATGACTTTTCCGCATCAGTTGATGCGTTTGATACTGATTGAGCAAATTTACCGGGCACAAACCATCTTAAAAAATCATCCTTACCATAAGTGAGGTAGCTATGACAATATTTATTGATTTTAATGGAACTATTTTAGATGACCTTTCATTAACGTATAGTTTATTGAATGAACTGTTAATTGAGGAAGGACACAAATCGGTTTCGCTAGAAACCTATTTAGATATTTTTACTTTCCCCATCAAAACCTATTACGAAAAAGCAGGCTTTGATTTCAAGAAACATTCATTTGAAGAATTAGCAGAACGATTTATCAAAAGATATCAGCCAGCTAGTTTAAATGCCAACTTACATGATGGTTTAGTTGATGCTGTAAAAACCTTAAAAGATGATGGGCATCAGGTAGTTGTTTTATCAGCATCAAAGAAGGATAATTTAATAGAACAATTAAAGCATTTTAATATGATTGACTTATTTGATGATATTTTAGGTATTGAAGACATCTATGCATCATCCAAAATTGATTTGGCAAAAGATTACGTTTCAAAACATGGATTGGATGCAGAGGATATCATCATGGTTGGTGATACATTGCATGATGCTGAGGTTGCAGAGGTTTTAGGATGCAAAGTGATTATGTATAGTAAAGGACATCAGGCAAAACATCGTTTTGCAGGATTAACAACAATTGATCATTTCAATGAATTAGAAAGGAAGGTAAAAAAATATGAGTGAAGAGGTTAAAATCTCTAGACGTAAAAGGGTGAAGGGATTTATCGCTGGATTCAAAGATTTCATCATGAAAGGCAATGTCGTTGACATGGCGGTTGGTGTCGTCATCGGCGGCGCATTCGGAAGAATCATTACCAGTTTAGTCAATGACATTATATTACCGCCAATTGGTGTATTGCTGGGCGGCGTTGATTTTAAAGATTTAAGAGCGTTGATTCATCAAACGCCGGTACTAGATGACTCAGGAGAACAAGTCGTTACCGGTGGCATTGCGCAATGGAATTACGTCTATATTAATTACGGTAATTTCATCCAAGTCTTTATTGAGTTTTTGATTATTGCATTTTCGATTTACATCGTCATTTACTTTGTTGTTAAAAGAAGAAAAATGGAAGCAGAATTGCTTGCACAAGAAACTGCTAAACTAGCGGCAGAAAAAGAAGTTGAAGCAGTTGTTGTTCCAGAAGACATTCAGTTGTTAACTGAGATTAGAGACTTACTAAGCAAAAAATAGTACAGGGAAAAGTTGATTTCTTTTTAAAGTGTTGAAAGGTAGGGGAGATGCAATGAAAAAGCAAGTTGTTGCAGGCATCTTAGGATTTAATATTGCAGAAACGACAAGAGTCATTGAGATTGCCAAAGCATTAAAAGATGATTTTGAGTTTACGATGATCAGTTATGGTGGTGAATACGATCATTTGGTCGAAAAAGCCGGATTTAAGTTGATGCGATTGGAACCAGAGGATACAAAAGAGAAGGCAGAATTCATTTTAAAGCTTGACAGAATGGAAACCTTCGGTGATCCATATTCTGTTGAGGAGCTGACACAAAGAATCGA
>CAZIZJ010000045.1:0-9343 GCA_964543675.1 uncultured Acholeplasma sp.
CCATATATCTTTAATCAAATGCCTAGTGCATCAATTACATTGAATGCACAATGGATCAGCACGGCACCGCAATACAACCAAGTTTCTAGTTTACCGAAAATGTTTATTAATTTACAAGGCAACAAACCATTGGGTGAAGTCAATAGAGAAACATATGTCAACAGTTCGATTACCATTGGCAACACCGAAGAAGATTTCGTCTTAAACGCGATTGCTGCTGAATTCAAAGGCAGAGGTAACGGCTCATGGGGCGAACAAAAAAAAGGTTACCGAATTAAATTTTTTGAACGTCAAGAAATGTTTGGCATTCCATCAAACAGACATTGGGTGCTTTTAGCTAACACCAATTTTGGTGACCCAACACTGGCAATTAATGCAACCGCCTTTAACATGACAGCAGAGGTATTTACCAATATTGAACACAGTTCATCGACTTACTGGTTAGAACTTTATGTCAATGGCAATTATCATGGCGTTTATTTATTGGCAGAACATGTAAGAACCGGAAGTACCCGTGTTGATATTGACTCTGAATTTGGTGTCGTTGATACCGGCTACTTAATTGAATACGATGCGTATGCAGGCGGCAGATTAGGTATTGACTACTTTACCGTTCCGGGATTCAAATACGGCTTTAGCATGACCTCTCCAGACCCAGAAGATTATTTAAGAGAAGGCATTACCGAAGCAGTTTACCGTCAGCAAGTAGAATACATGCGACAATATACGACTTTGGCGATGCAGGCAGCACTCAATAAAAACTTTGCAGCCTTTGCCAATTGGGCAGATGTTGATTCGTTTGTTGATATGTATATTCTGCATGAACTATTTAAAAACACGGATACTGGCTGGAGTTCATTCTTCATGTATAAAAAACCAGGACCAAATGGTAAATTATACGCTGCGCCACCTTGGGACTTTGATGCATCAGCAGGACAAAGCAGAGGTGACTCTTCACCAACAGGCATCTATGTTGCAGGTTCAGTAACACAGCATTCGAATCATACAGCAAGCGAACTCTATTTAAACCTTTATCAAACACCACAGTTCAAAGCTTTAGTTGTTGCAAGATGGAAACAAATCTCACAAAATGTGAAAAATTTCACAAATAGCTGGTTAAGCGAGGCATTTATTACGACCAATCAGCATGCTTTCGGCAGAAACTTCGTGTTCTGGAACAACCGAAATCAACTAACAGCAGAGAGCAACTGGGCAACAGCTGTCAGAAACCTTAGAAATTGGCTGATTACAAGAGCCAATTGGCTTGATGGCGAATGGAATTAATGAGTTAACAATGTCATAAAAAATAACCGTTTCCTGCATTTGACAATGTGATAAAAGCATTGACAATAACATATATACTATGTATAATATGTTTGCAGGGAAACGGTTTCATTTTTTAATTTATTTTAGGAAACCGATTTCTTTTAAGGAAGGATATAACTATATGAAAGAACCTAGAGATTTAAATCAGTATCATAAGAAAATGGTTATTGAATCGATTTTAAAATCAATTATATTAGGTATCATTTCAGGCTTTGGATTAGGACTGCTTTTTTCCTTTATCTTTTATCTTGTCGTATTTGATGGTTTAATCTTTACAATCATCTTTACGATACTAGGTGCTGTGCTGGGATCATTCCTATTCTTTAAACTGCTTTACCGTCCAACCATCAAAACTACTGCATCAAGAATGGACGCTATTGGTTTAGAGGAAAGAGTCATTACGATGATTGAACTTAAAGACTCCGACAGCTTTATTGCCAAAAAACAAAGAGAAGACACTGAAGTGCATTTAACAGTGCTTACACCAAAACAACTGAAATTCAAGAGTTTTCTTAAACCAATTCTTTCATTGGTGCTGGCAGTTGTCCTATCCATCGGATTAATGGTTTTGCTAGCCAGTGAAACATCTGCTAGACTACAGGAAGATGAACCGCCAGTTATTGAAGAGCCAGAACCATCTTATGAAGATCAAATCATTCAAGCGTTAATTGAACAATTAAGAAATCTCGTCAATACTGCAAATGTCAGTCAAGAACTTAAAAACGATTTGCACATATTAATTAATTTGTTAGAAGCAAGCATCAATCCAGACGATTCCTTATTGGTCAAAAAAGCGAAGATTGAAGATGCACGTACTGAAATCATCAGACGTATTCAAGAAGAGTTGATATTGCTTGAAATTCAAGCACTAAGAGATCTTGTTGATAATGCACCGGTTAGTCAAGGACTTAAAGATGAATTACATGAATTGATTGACTTACTAGAAGAAAGTATTCAACCAGAAGATACAATCGCAGAAAAAAGAGCGAAGATAGAAGAAACGCGTGCTGAAATCCTTAGACGTCTACAAGAAGAGATTATTACCATTGTTGAAGAACTTCAAAAAAGAGAAACAACTGAAGAGTTAGGTGACGCAATTGATTCGAAATCTCGCGCCATCATTGACCAAACAATTGTTGACATGATTGATAACTTCCTCAGCATGCCAATCGAAGAAATGATTCCAGCACTGCTACAAACTGCTGATGACATCGAAGCTGCATTGGAAGACTCAAATGAAGACAACGAACCATTAAGAATAGAATTGCAAGCACTTGCTGACTTACTGCGTGAAATGGCAAGAATCATTGAAGACGGCGAAGAACCTCAAGATGCCGCTGATGAACTACAAGATGAACTACAGGAAATCATTGATGCCATCGGCGACATTGTAGAAGCAGAAGATCCAAGCGAAGAACAAGAACTTCAAGATGGAATTGATGAAGCTATTCAAGACGCCTTAGATCAACTTGATCAAGGTGAAGGCAATGAACCACAAGAGCCAATCGATCCGAATGATCCAAATAACCCAGGTAATGGTGAGGATCCAGACCCAACTGACCCAGTTGATCCAAACGATCCAGGCGAAGGTGACCCAGAAAATCCGGGTGAAAATCCAGGTGGTGGCGAAAATCCACTGGATACAAAAATCATTGATGGTGAAACCTCACTCGTCAATGAACTGCAAAAGTTAATTGATGATCAAATCGATAGACTTCAAGACCCATCACTTACTGATGAGGAACGTGCAGCAATTAATAGTTATGTGAATTATCTTAAGGGGTTACTACCTTAAGCATGAGAATATGCAACAAAGTAACATTACATAAAGAATACGGAGAACAGTCAGTAAAATGATAACTGAAGCAAATTTAAAACATTTTGAACAACAATGTAAAAATATTTTCGCTGAAATAGGTAAAGATATGATTGGGCAACAAGAAGTTGTCGAAGGGACAGTCATCGCGATGATTGCAGGAGGAAACGTCTTATTAGAAGGGGTTCCAGGGGTTGGTAAAACACGTTTAGTCAGAACTTTAGGTCGTGTATTTAGCTTACCGTTTTCAAGAATCCAGTTTACACCGGATTTAATGCCAGCAGACGTTACTGGTACGAATATTATCGTTAAAGATGAAAAAGGCAATTCAAAATTTGAATTCCAAAAAGGACCGATTTTCAGCAATATTATCTTAGCTGACGAAATCAACCGTACGACACCAAAAACACAAAGTGCGCTTTTAGAAGCAATGCAGGAGCACACCGTTACTGTTATGGGTATATCACGTAAACTTGACGAACCGTTTTTCGTTCTAGCAACGCAAAACCCGATTGAACAAGATGGAACCTATCCACTGCCTGAAGCGCAAATGGACAGATTCATGTTTAAATTGATCGTATCATATCCGAACTTAGAAGAACTTGGCAGAATCGTTAACATTACCCAAGTAACCATGGATGAAACAGCAGATGCAGCATGTAATGCAACAGAACTATTATTGATGAGAAAAACTGCGAAAGAAATTCCAGTTGCACAAGAAGTCTTAAACTATACCATGAAATTGACACTGGCTACGCACCCTGACAGTGAAGTAGCAACCACAGCATCTAAAAAATATGTTAGATTCGGTGCATCGCCTCGTGCTGCACAAGCATTAATTTCTGCTGCTAAAGTGCGTGCATTGATGCAAGGACGTTTCAATGTTGCATATAGCGATATTAATGCACTTGCAAAAATTGTCTTGCGTCACCGTATTAAACCAAACTTTGAAGCACTGACTGAACATGTAACCTCAGATGACATCATCGAGGCAATCATTAAAGAGTTAGGTGTAGCACCAACGAAGAAAGTGACTGAAAAGCCACAAGAACCAACCACAAAAGATAATGATGAAAGTCAGGATGAAGGAAAAACCAAAGGTGGTTTCTTCGGTAAAAAAAAGCATAAAGAATGAAAAGAAAAATCTTAAACGATGAATTCATCAGCCAATTAGAAACGCTCACTCTACATATGGGAATACCAATGCGTGGGTTTTTCGGGGGAAATCATCGAACAAAATCATATGGTCAAACTGTAGAATTTGCTGACTTTAGAGAATATGTATTAGGTGATGATTTGCGTCATATCGACTGGAACTTATACAGTCGTTTTGAAAAGCACTTTATTAAGCTGTTTGTTGATGAAAGACAAATGCACACCCAAATATATATTGACTGTTCAGCGTCAATGTCGAAAGTCGACAATGAAAAATCAGATTTCAGTCTACGTATTGCAGCAGCACTAGGGTACTTATCCATTCATGGGATGGATCGTCTTTCGTTTGCTGTCCTCAAAGGTGATTATGCAGAAAACATCAATGGCACGATTACTGGGAAAGATGCATTCTTTCGCAGTATTCCGATGTTAGAAGAAGTAGTCTTTGATGGCGAAGTTAACTTAGAAAAAGCAATCACTGGCTCGTTGAATGTTGGTAAAGACGATGGCTTAACCGTCATTATTTCAGACTTTTTGACTGACACCAACTGGAAAAAGGCTGTTGATTACTTAATTTATCGTAAGCGCCAGGTGATGCTTATTCAAGTGCTTTCACCCGAAGAAATCAATCCACTCTATAGTGGTAGAATCAGATTGGTTGACTCTGAGTCGATTAGTCCGATTGACGAAAAAAATATGAAACTCAAAATTACAAAGGGCCACATTAAAGCATATCAAATGGCATTGCAAGACTTAAAAGATGATATCAAGGGTTTTTGTAATGCACGTGGCGTGCATTATTTATCAGCGGTCAGCAACGAGCGTGCTGAAAGATTCATTTTCAATAGGCTAGCACAAATAGGTACTGTTAAATGACATTATTAACACCACTAGGTCTGTTGGGATTATTAGGAATAATCGCACTGATCATCATCTACATATTAAAACCGAAATATCAGGATAAATCATTATCTTCAACATTTATCTGGAAACTCAGTTTAAAGTACAAAAGACAGCGAACACCATTTGAATGGTTAAAGAGTTCACTGATTTTAATCTTGCAGTTAAGTATTATTACCATCATTTCAATCCTTTTAGCAAACCCTCATATCGTATTAGGTACTAAAAGCGGTGAAAAGATTGTGATTCTTGATGCATCTGCAAGCATGCTTGCAACAAGCAATGGTCAAACAAGATTTGATCGTGCAGTCATTGAAATTGGCGCACTTGCTGATTTAACGACACCAGAACACAGATTTACTGTCATTTTGGCTGGTGAAGAAGCCTCCTATATTGTGAGACGCTCTGATTCAGCAGAATTCATCAAACAAAGTTTATCAACAGCAATCAGTGGCTACGCAGGTTCAAACATGGATAATGCCATGGAACTTGCTGAAAGTGTTTTATTTGAAAATCCGACAGCTGAAGTCTTTTATTATACGTCCATTGATTTTAACGATCCAGGCGAAGTCAATGTCGTCAATATGTCTGTTGGCGAATGGAATGCTGCCATCCTTAGCTTTGAAGGCAAGCTTCAATCAAACGGATACTACATGTTCACTGCACAAATCGCCAGCTACGGTCAAACGGCAGATATACCGGTTGAGCTAAAGGTTGATGGCGGTGGTGCTGGCAAGCAAGGTACAACCATGCGCTATAATGTCAACCAAAATATCACAACCGTCACGTGGGATAATGTTCAAGTGCTTGCCTATGATACTGCTGAGATATTCATTGAAGCCAATGATAGCTTCCCATATGACAATCAAATGAAAATCTATGGCGGCAATCCACAACAATTTAAAATTCAAATTTTAACCCACGATCTTTCAAGCGCCAATTCAACCAAATTTTTCGTTAAAACAGCCATCGAAAATATTGACAGCAATTTACGTATTGATGAAACAATCGATGCAGAAGCGGCAGCAACCACTGGGTATGATTTATATATCTATGATGGTGTTGTACCAAGTGTTTTACCAGTAGATGGTGCGATTTGGATTTTTAATCCGCAATCATTGCCGGCAAGCACTGGCTTGGTTCTTGGCAATACCGTTGAAGGTAACTATACCATGACAGCGCAGCCAGGCTTAACTGATACCGGGCGTCAATTGATGCGTTTAATTAGACCAGCTGAAATTACCGTATCTAGATATAGACGTATTGATTCCTATCCTATGTTTGAAAGAATCTTGCTTGTCGGAAACGACCCAGTCTTATTATCAAAAAATGATAATGGTGTAAAAATCAGTGTCTTTCCGTTTGACTTGGCTTATTCAAATCTACCAATTTTAATTAACTTTCCGTTATTGATGAACAACTTAATCAGTTATTCAATTATTCCAACCTTTGATTCATACCTTTATAATACAGGTGCAACCATTAGTTTACATGCAAAACCGTCAGCAACCATTATGGCCGTAGAAAGCGAACACCTTACTGAAACATTCACCAATTTCCCTGCAACCATTAAAGCGAACCGACCAGGATCTTATACAGTGACTCAAATATTAAGTTCTTCAGAAACTAAAACTGAGAGTTTCTATGTTAGAGTGCCTGAACAGGAAAGTAACTTTAATACGCAAGGTGAAACCATTTTCATGCCGATTATTCCATTTGATCCAAATGAAGACATTAGCATCAGCAACGACTTATTAAACTTGTTGCCGTTTTTAGCAGCTGGTTTACTGCTGTTACTTTTAATTGAATGGGGGGTGCAATACCGTGAGCAATATTAATATTAATTTTGCATATCCGTTGATGCTACTCCTATTTATTCCGGTCATTCTCTTAACCATTTGGCCGTACTTCCGTCTGCCTAAACAAAACAGACGTACAAGAAATAGAATTGTGTCCATGGTGCTTCATCTTGTTGTTTCATCACTGGCCATCTTTGTTTTATCAGGAATGACCTTCCAAGCCAGTCAGGTAGCCATTAAAAATGATGTCATGATTGTGGTCGACACCTCAAAAAGTAATGAACAATTTACTGACCACATGAATCAATTCATCCAATCTGTCTTAGAAGAAATGCCTTCTGATTATAATGTTGGTATTGTGACATTTGCCAACGGCAATGTCTATGCTGCGCAAATGAGCAATCAAGTCAATTTTGTTTATCAGCAATATATAGAAAATAGCCAGTCACCTGATGTATCGGGAACTGATATTGCAGGCGCATTGAGATTTGCTCATGCAGCCTTAAGTAGTCCTTCAAGTGGCAGAATCATCTTGCTAAGTGATGGTAGAGAAACTGACGGTAGTGCGCTAGCAGCAGCTAGAACAATCGCTAATAGTGGTACTAGAATCGATGTACGCTATACCTATATTGACGATCCAAACAGTAATGATAATGAAGTTCAAATCAACTCAGTGAATGTGCCTGATTTAGTAGGACTTGGTGCCAATGTTACCATCGCTGTAACCGTTCAAAGTAAAAAGACCGGACTTGCTTACATTAAACTGTTTGATAATGATGCTAGTATTGGTGATGTGACCGGTCATCCGGTCATGTTAAGTGGTGGTACCGATGTTTTCTTATTCGATTACATATTTGAGGTGCCAAACCTTCATGAAATCCGTGTTGAAATTGCATTGGATGTCAACGACCCGAATCATGATGTGGTTGCTGAAAACAATACATATTATGCCTTTGTTAACATTGATGGTGGTGCAACTAGCATCTTGATTATTGATGGCACTGGTAATGAATCTACATTACTTGAACAATTCCTTTCTTCAGAATATGAAGTGGATGTCATTCATGTAGGTGACATTCCACTGGATAATCTTAATTTCATTAGAGCATATGACCAAGTCATTTTAATGAATGTAGCAAACAGTGATTTACCTGCAGGTTTTGATCAGGCACTATTGACTTATGTTAGAGACATCGGTGGTGGTTTATTTACAACCGGTGGCGATAAAGCCTATAATCAAACCGATATGGCAGATACCATTTATGAAAGTATTTTACCGATTGATGCCAATACCGATGCCAAAGCAATGGCAGTCATTTTAGTACTTGATGCATCAGGCAGTATGAACGATGGCGATAAAATCGGACTAGCTAAACAAGGGGCAATCGATAGTGTCAATGCATTACAAGACAGTGATTGGGTTGGTGTTGTTATCTTTAATACAACAGCTACAGTCATTGTTCAACCAACACCTGTTTCTAATAAAGAAGCAATCATTGCTGCTATTCAAGGCATTGGTACAAATACTGGGACATATTATGTGCCAGGGCTCTTATCTGCAAAAAATTTACTGGATAATTTTCCGGGCAACACCAATTTTAACAAGCATGTCATTTTCATGACCGATGGTAATTCAAATAATAGTCAGGCAGAAATCAATGCTGTCGTCAATAGCAATTTTGGTGAAATATCAGGCATCTCGCTTTCAACCATTGCTTTATATGCCGGCAATCAAATCAATCAAGAGTGGCGAATCTTTGTTCAAAACATGGTTAGACATGTTGATGGCAGAGGTAGTTATTATGAAGTTGGTATTGCATCAGAACTACCAGGCATTATGCAAGCAGAAACGCTCTCTATTGCAGGTGACTTTTTAAACGAAGAGGATTTTGAACCGACGATTCATACAAGAACACCAGCTGTATCACCACTGATTGATATGCCAATACTTAATGGTTATTATGGCAGCAGACCGAAAGAAGATGCCATTGTCGTACTGACAAAAGGTGCAGATCCAATCTATGCTGAATGGCAATTTGGTGAAGGTCGTGTCGGTAGTTTCATGAGTGACTTAAACGGTCACTGGTCATCTGCATTCTTCAATGATGTCAGAGGTCATATCTTTATTGGCAACACCATTAAAGCATTGCTGCCAGAAGTTGCTTTAGTCAGTTTTGACATTCATACCCATTTTACGGATTTAAACTATACAAGTACGGTTAGAATTACGACGCCACTGGCAGAAAATGATACAGTGGTGGCAACCGTCACCAATCCAAATGGTGGGATCTCCAACGTATTTCTTTCCAAACAATCCAACAATACGGTTGGTGGTAGTTTTAGAACC
>CAZIZJ010000046.1:0-8986 GCA_964543675.1 uncultured Acholeplasma sp.
ATCAATTTAATCGATCAAAGAAAAAACGTCAAAGAGAGCTTCAAATATGATGACGGCATTAAAGCTTATGTCGAACTCTTGAATCAAGGTAAACAAATACTGCATGAAGTCAAGGCAATCGAAGGAAAATACGCTTCAGTAAAAAGCTCTGAAATTGAAGTTGAAATTGCCCTTCAGTATTCAGATAGCTATCAAGAGAACATTCTTTCTTTTGTCAACAATGTGCGTACCAAAGATGGTGGCTCTCACGAAATCGGCTTTAAAAGTGCATTGACCAAAGTGGTTAATGACTATGCCAGAAAATACGGACTGATTAAAGAAAAAGATGAAAACATTGATGGGGTTGATATTAGAGAAGGACTGACTGCCATCGTTTCTTTAAGAGTGCCTGAAAACATTTTAGAGTTTGAAGGACAGACCAAAGGAAAACTAGGGACACCGGATGCCAGAAATGCCACCGACTCGGTCTTTTACGATAAATTCAATACATACTTAGAAGAAAACAAGGATATTGCATCACTGATTATCGGCAAGGCAATTGCAGCATCACGTGCCAGAGAAGCAGCCAGAAAAGCCAGAGAAGATGCCAGAGCTGGTAAAAAACGAAATAAAAAAGAAGTGATGCTGTCAGGTAAACTGACACCTGCTCAAGGCAAGGATAAAAACATCAATGAGCTCTTTTTGGTGGAAGGAGACTCTGCTGGAGGTTCTGCCAAACAAGGCAGAAATCGTAGATTTCAGGCAATTCTTCCTTTGCGGGGGAAAGTCATTAATACCGAGAAGACCAATACTGAAACAATCTTGAAAAATGAAGAAATCGCGACGATGATTTATACGATTGGTGCAGATTTTGATAGTGAATTTGATTTAGCGAAATGTAATTATAAAAAAGTCATCATCATGACCGATGCCGATGATGACGGTGCCCATATTCAAGTGCTGCTCTTAACCTTTTTCTTTAGATATATGCGTCCTTTAATTGAGGACGGCAGACTATATATCGCACAGCCACCACTTTATAAAATCACTAAAAAACGTGGTAAAAAAGAGGATATTGTTTATGCATGGACCGATGATGAATTAAAGGCAGTCATTGAAGGCGCAGAAGGTTCTTACAACATTCAGCGCTATAAAGGTTTAGGCGAAATGAATTTTGGTCAGCTATGGGAAACAACGATGAATCCAGAAAGCAGAACCCTCATTCAAGTAACGATTGAGGATTTAGGCGTATCTGATAAACACATATCGGTTTTGATGGGTGATCAGGTCGCACCAAGAAGAGAATGGATTGAAAGAAATGTCGATTTTGAAGTAACCGATGATTTTGATATTGAGGGGAAGACTAGATGAGTAAAAAGATAGACCAAAAACTAGATCAATTCATTGAAGAAAAAATCCAGCGTACTTTATTAGAGGACATTGTTTCCAGTCGCTTTGCCAGATACTCAAAATACATTATCCAAGATAGAGCATTGCCGGACGCTAGAGACGGGTTAAAACCAGTTCAGCGTCGTATTTTATACGCGATGGGTGAAATGGGTGTCCATTTCAATAAACCATATAAAAAGTCTGCCAGAATTGCTGGTGAGGTCATGGGGAAATACCATCCGCATGGCGATGCATCAATTTATGATGCGATGGTTCGTATGAGCCAAGACTTTAAGATGAGAGTTCCTTTGATTGACATGCATGGTAATAATGGTTCGATTGATGGCGATTCTGCTGCAGCGATGCGTTATACGGAAGCTAGACTTTCAAAGGAAGCAGAGTACTTACTTAAAGATATTGATAAAAGAACGGTTAACTTCGTTCCTAACTTTGATGATGAAGAACAGGAACCAACGGTTTTACCTGCAAAATTCCCGAATCTTTTAGTCAATGGTGCAATGGGAATTTCTGCTGGTTATGCATCAAAGGACCTGACTTTCCAACCGGTGGTATTGTTCAAGGAAAAGATGGAATCATTGCAGCGTTAACCACAGGTGCTGGTAAAGTGATTATTCGTTCTAAAACTGAAATCGAAGAAATATCGAAATCTCAAGACCGGATTGTTGTTACGGAGATTCCATATGAGGTCGTTAAATCAGATTTAGTCCGTGTGATTGATAATTTAAGAGTCAACAACAACATTGAAGACATTCTTGAAATCAGAGATGAATCCGATCAAGAAGGTTTAAGAATCGCCATTGATTTAAGAAAAGGTGCAGATGCACAGTTTTTATTGAATTACTTGTACAAGCATTCTGATCTTCAGGTTGCCTATAACTATAATATGGTAGCCATCTTAAATCACAGACCGATTCAGGTTGGTGCTTTAGGACTGTTAAAGACGTATATTGAGCATCAAAAGAAGTGATTACCAACAGGTCAAATTATGAGCTTGAAAAGGCAACCAAACGTTTTCATATCGTTGATGGTTTGATTAAGATGACATCGGTCGTCGAACCGGTTATCCAAACGATTAGATCATCTGAAAACAAGGCAGATGCCAAGGTTAATATTCAAGAAAAATTCGGCTTTACTGAACTCCAGGCAGAAGCGATTGTCATGCTACAGCTTTATCGTTTATCAACAACGGATATTCAGGCACTTCGTGATGAACAATCAATTCTTTTAAGTGAGATGGAAAAGCTTAATTTGATGTTGTCAAATGAACGTATTTTAATGAAAACGATTAAAGCTGAGTTATCAGAGGTTCATGCAGTTTTGGGTGATGATCGAAAATCAGTGATTGAAGATGAAATTGAATCAATCAAGATTAGCCAAAGAGAATTGGTTTCTGATGAAAAGACGATGATTGGCATAACCAAAGCAGGCTATGTCAAGCGGGCATCCAATAGATCATATAACGCTTCTAAAGAAGTGGGCTTAAAAGAAAATGATGCCTTGCTTTTTGAGCGTGAAGTCGGTACATTGGAGACACTGCTGATTTTTACCAATTTGGGCAATTACATCTTTTTACCGGTCTATAAAATTGAAGAACAAAAATGGAAAGATTTAGGCGTCTACATTAATAACATCGTACCGATCGATAAATCAGAAACAATCGTTAGAGTGCTGGTGGTATCTGATTTCAAAACTGACAAAAAGGTTTTACTATCAACAAAATTCGGTCAAATGAAACAAGTCAATTTATCTGATTTTGAGGTAACCCGTTATCATAAGCCGGTTCGTGCCATGAAACTAGACAATAAAGATGAACTGGTTTCAGTGGATACTGGCAGACAAGAAAATATCGTATCGATTTCAAAGAACGGCTATGTCCTTCGTTTTGATACCGATGAACTACCACTCTATGGTCTATCTGCCGGTGGCGTTAAATCGATGGCGTTAAATGATGAGGATACTTTAGCCACTGCCTTTTATGCAAAGGATGCGGACGATTTTTACTTCTTGACTTCCCGTGGTCACATCATTAAGGATACTGTTTTAGAGTTACCTAAGTATGCAAGAAATAGACGTGGCATCATTTTAGTTGAAAGACAGAAATCATCACCACATTATGTTGTCAGTGCAGCTAGAGTTTCTAAGGCGCAAATGAAAGCAGATGTTGGTGTTAGACTGGTATCTTCAAGTGAAGCACTCGTAACCACCGTATCTGACTTAAAGTATGTCGCCAACAAATTCGGCAAAAAGATGATACCGGATGGCTATTATCTTGAGATTGATGCAGCAGAAAACGAAGAACCAGAAGTAAAGACAGTTAAACCAAAACCAGCAAAAGAAGAGCACCATCCAGCAAAAGTGATTGAAGAGGCTGTGTTAACCAAACAAAACCAGCAAATTAGATTATCGAGATTAGATTTATTCGATGAAGAAGAGTAAAGGAGACTTTTATGGAACTAACAATTGATCAGAAAAAGCATACGTTTAATCAAGCTTTAAGTTTAGAAAAACTGGCTAAGGATTTAAATAAGCAAGATGTAGTCTGTGCAGCCGTAAATGGCCGTATCAGAGAATTGACATATCAAGTATCTGGGGATGCTGCCATTGAGTTTTTAGGACTAGATACTCATGATGGCATGCGCATCTATGAGGCAACCCTAAGATATGTTTTCGCCATGGCTGTCTATAGATTGAATCCAGCATTAAAGGTACGTTTTTCATATTCGGTTTCAAGATCCGTTTTGGCAACGATTGAAAATGGTGACTTAACCGATGAACTTTATGAAGACATCCTAACTGAAGTAAAAAAGATTATTGACCAAAAACTAGATATTAAACGCTTAGTTGTTTCCAAAGAAGAAGCGACCAAGATTTATACGGATTACGGTTACATCGATAAAATTGAAACCTTAAAATTACGACAAGAAGATTCAGTTAACCTGTATCAGTGTGCAGACTATGTCAACTACATGTTTTCATATATGCTGCCAAATACAGCCAACTTAAAACTGTTTGACACTAAGTTCTACAACCCAGGCTTTTTAATCTTTTTCCCAAGAGCAGAACTTGGTGGCAAATTGCCGGAATTCGTTGATCAAGTAACCTTTGGCAAAACCTTGAAAGAAGCATATAAATGGGGCAAAATCATTGGTGGCGATACAATCGCCAATATTAATCAGCATAGTAGCAGTAGAGACAAAGAAGTCGATTTCGTCAATCTTTGTGAAACCAAGCACAACAACCAGTTATCCGAATTAGGACTTTTGATTGAAAAGAACATTGAAGACATTAAATTGATCGCTGTTGCAGGACCATCATCCTCTGGAAAAACAACATTTACCAATAGATTGCGGATTGAGCTTTTAGCCAAAGGCATTAAGCCAAGAATGATTTCGATGGATGATTATTATAAACCGAAAACCGAAGCACCGATTGATGAACACGGTAAACCGGATCTAGAACATGTTGAAGCATTAGATATTGCCAGATTCAATAAAGACATGGCAGCCCTCGTTCAAGGAAAAGCAGTGACGTTGCCTCATTTTGACTTTAAATTAGGCAAAAGAACCGAAGGACCTGTCATTAAACTAGAAAAGGATTCACCGATTTTAATTGAAGGTATCCATGCGTTAAATGACCGTTTAACCGAACTGATTCCATCGCACCAAAAATTCAAAGTATTCATTGCCCCACAAACACAAATCCATATCGATAACCATAATCCGATTTCATTGACTGATCTTCGTTTAATTAGAAGAATGGTCAGAGACCAAAAGTACCGTTCAACACCAGTCACTCAGACAATGGACATGTGGGCATCGGTTAGACGTGGTGAATTCAGATGGATTTATCCGCACCAAGAAGGGGTCAACTATGTTTACAATTCAGAACTGACTTACGAACTCTTAGTGCTAAAGAAATATGCAATGCCGCATTTACTGGCAATACCAACCGATGACAAGCATTTTGTTGTTGCCAACAGATTACTTAAGTTCTTGAAGTATTTTAAAGATATCGATGAAAAATTAGTGCCGTCAAACTCGCTTTTATTAGAGTTTATCGGTGGCTCGCCTTTCCACGATTAATAAAGGAGCAATCATGAAAGCTTTAACCAACATGTCAAGACTTCAGGTTTCAACTGACCTTTTACTATTACTGTTAAAGGTCTATGAAGCCAAAGGCAAAGCGTTTTATTTTGATGAACTCTTTGAACGCGATAAAGATGTCTTCAGGCGTAAAACAATTGAAAAGAACGTTTATTATTTCGGCAAGATGATTGGTCTTTCGTTGACTGATACGAGACTGAAGCTTTTGTCACGCAAAAAACTGACACCTAAAAATAAGACCGAGGTGTTGTTGCTTAACATTAAAAATGCTTTATCAGCCATTCAAAAGAATCCCAAGGCATTCGAACTGTTGCCGAATGAATTTGATAATTTGATTAAAATATTGTCCAAAGACTATGAACCGATTAAATTCGGCAACAGCGAAGTTAAATCGGATGGCACTCTATTTACTTCCAAGAAGTCTGGTGGCAAAAAAGATGAACTTGAATCATTGATCAATGCATATAATCAACAAAACAAAACCAGACAATATGAACTGACTCAACTGATCTCTAACTTTTACATTGACTTCATTAATTTAGAATTATTTACCTTGCATAGCGATATTGTTGCCTATATCGGATTATACGCATTCTTGTTGAGAGATTTTTCAGTGTTCAAGTACGTATCGTTTTTCGAATACTTCTATAAACAGTTTGAGACGTACCAAATGGCGCTTAATCAAGCCAATTACCATTACCAAACCGGATTTCCGAATACCGATATCTTGAACCGTCTGTTGATTGATGTACTATCAAATGCCTATGAAGAGGTCGGTGACTTTTCAAGAGAGTACGCATTTGAAAAGAAACTCAATAAAAGCGATAATATTGAAGCATCAATTCGTTCCGGCAGCGAAGTCTTTTCTAAAGAGGATTTAAGACAGTTGCATCCAACCGTTTCAGTGATTACAATTGACAGAACACTTAAACGCTTAAAAGATGAAGGATTGGTTCAACCGCTGGGCAAAGGTCGAAGCTCGAAGTGGCAACGCATCGCTGAGGACAAGAAAAAAGGTGGCAGACAATTAGATATTTTCCAGTTTACTGACTAAAATTAGAAGGAGAAATCAAATGAAAATAGGTTTTACTGCCGATTCATCATCTGGTTTGGCATATGCACCTTTTAAACATAATGTAACGATTACCAAGACAACCATTCACTTTGGTGCAGAAGAACTGATTGATGGCGTTGATATTACGGCTGATGATTTTTATTTGAAGCTAGAAAAATCATCAGTTATTCCAACAACATCAGCACCAACCATGGGTGAAATCCTGAATGCCATCGAATTACTTAAAAGTAAAGGCTATACCGATGTCATTCATTTTCCGATATCAACCAATCTTTCGGCATACGGTAAAAACTTAGAGGCACTGATTCGTCCTTTGATTCAAGGTATTAATTTTCATGTATGTGACTCCAAGGCAGCCACGCTGATGCAAGGATATCTTGTTTCTTTTGCAGAAAAGCTCGCTGAAAAAGGACATAGTGTTCAAGAAATCATTGAAATGAGTCAAATATTTAGAACCAAGATGAATGCGTATTTTATCGTTGACGATTTAAAGTATTTAATTAAGAATGGACGTTTGTCTGGTTTTGCAGGAACGATTGGCATTTTAACCAAAATCAAACCGATCTTGACACTTAATTTAGAAGGAAAAATCGTTACCAAAGAAAAGGTTCGTGTGCATGCCAAAGCAGTTAACCGGATCTTTGAATTATTAAAGACAGAAACTAAAAATTATAAGAAAGTAACCTACATGGTACTGCATACCAATAGGTTGGCGGATGCCCAGTTGTTTTGTCAGCGCATCAAAGATGAAATGACGAATGTCAATCAAGTGATTTTATCAACGATTACGCCAACAGTCGGTGCCCACATTGGTTCTAAAATTCTGGGTGCTGGCTATATGATTGAAGACGATTATGACTTCCTTTGATAAGCATAAAGCGTATTTTATCAGTATAACCAATCAATTGGTACAGCAACAAAACCTATCAGTGGTTCGTCAAACGATTGGTGGGTTGATGCAGTATTTAGAAACCAATCATTTAGTTGATAAGTATTATCTTGATAAAAAGGCATTGTTTGTAAAATGTGAAACCAGTCGAACACTAATTGATCAGCAGACAGCAGAAGATTTATTAAGCTTTTTAACCATCATTTATCGTATGGAATATATTACTTTCGATAGTGACCCATACATGATTTATTACCGCAACGAGATGTTAAACCAAATCCTTGAAGCACTTATCAAAAAGCTATAAAAAATGTTATAATAAAGAAAAAAGGTGTGTGATGATATGTTTGAATATAATTGGCAAAGAAGAATTGTTGCAGCAACACCGCTTATTTGTGTATTTGTATATTTACTTTTAGGTTTTCAGTGGGATTTATGGAACCAAGGATTACTGGTCTTTCTGTTCGTACCAATCATGCCGTTTATGGTAGGTCTTAAGAAATTTAGAGTGACCTTTGCATTACTAATCTTTGTGATATATATTATTCTTGGTGTCAGTATTGGTGCGTGGCATCCGGGGTGGATTATCTTTCTATTAATTCCGATATATCATATCTTAACTATGCCTAGCCCTAAAAGTAAAGTGGAAGAATTTTTCAAAAAAGAAAAGAAATTCTCAATTGATGCAGAATTTGATCAGGATAAAGAGTAATTAGATAAGATGTTTTAGCACATTAATACGGCTAAAACATCTTTTTTTATGTTATATATAAAAAGTAAAAGGGTTCCACATCGATAAATGTTGTGTATAAATAGACTTACAAGCGCTTACATTATATAATGAATTGAAACTCAAACAAGGGGGAAAAAATGAAAAGAATATTGTTTCCAGTTTTTTCGTTGCTATTATTGCTAATGCTTGTTGCCTGTGGGGGAGAAGAATTACCACCGCAACTGACAATCTATTTTTATAATAGTGTTGAAGTAAATGAAATACTTGCAGTCACTGGTGAAAACAGTGAGTTTATTATGATTGAAAGTGAAAGAGAAGGCTGGTATGAATTTACTTTTTCAGTCGATTCACTTGAAAATCCAGGATTTGAAGTGCATTTCAAATATGGTACGATTGAAACAAGCAATTACACCGTTAATGATAGTTCATTGGTGTATTTTACTGTACTTGGCAATTACGCATCATTTGAGGCAGCAGAGGCTGCATTAATCGCCCATGGGCAAACACGAATTGATTTCTTGAATTCTCATGGTTGGGACCAAGTCTATGCCTATGTATTTTATGGCGAGCCAGAACAACGACCGCTAGGTGATTGGCCAGGCACAGCAGCGATTCTTGATATGGCAGATTTAGGTTCTGGCTGGTATTACATTACCGTGCCTTTGAATGCCAATGAAGAACCATTTACCATTATCTTTAGCAATGGTACCGGTGGTGCCGGTTTACAAACAGAGGATAATCTAATAACCAGTAAGTTCGCTACTTATGTGACCTTAAATATTAATGATAGTCCATAT
>CAZIZJ010000047.1:0-3094 GCA_964543675.1 uncultured Acholeplasma sp.
CCTCTAACACCGGTAATGTCAACTTTTTTACCAATAAGCAATATTAATTCAACATCCAATGTTGGGCTAAATGCAGTAATTGCGCCTGTTTCGTCATATAGCGCAATTGTGTCATTTGCAATATAACCAGCGACTGTTGCTTGTACTCTTACTGTGCCTGATGATACTGCTAATGCTTGTGCAACTGTCAATACTGGTAATTCACCAACTTTAACTACAAATTCTTTAGTATCTGTTTCACTACCTTTAGTTACTGTTGCAACCAACGTAACTGTAGCTTGACCTTCTGCAGGTAATGTAACTGCACCGGTTGTTAAGTTGATTAATGCGTTGTTTGGATCTTCAGCGTTCTTGAATGACCAAACGATTGCTGCATTGTTTGCACCAGTTGCAGGTAATGTGATTGTTGTAGCAGCTGTGATTTCACTTGGTACGCTTAATCCAAGCAATGTTACCTCGACCGCTTCTTCATCAGTAAGATCTGCTGTAATTCCTGTAGGTCCACCTAAGTAATAAACAGCGAATGCTAGGTTGTTTGAACGGTACGTATAAATGATAACGTCCATTGTGACGTCAAAGCCTGCAAATGATCTAACATATGCTAAGTCATTTGTATTATAGTAGAACATTAATCCATTTGCTGGTGTTGTTGTTGTTCCTGCAACAAATGTTGTTGTGCCTGTTTCGATTAAGAATGTATTATAGTTAGAAACGTCTTCAGGAATCATGTATACTTGACCAGAAACTGTTGCATAAATCGGTTCAAAGTTACCATCAGGTACATTTGCATATGCATGTTCTCCTGCTTCAGTTAATGCATTGATCTTCGCTGAAACACTTGTAATGGTTTCTTTAGTTGGGTATTGCGGTGTTGCAGTTGCATCTTCAACGCCTAAGCCTTGTACAAGTTCCCAAATACCGAAGTACCATTCTAATGATGCTGTAATGGTATATACTTTACCAACTTCAAAATTTGTTTGTGAGTTGTAAAGTTGAATGATGCCTGTTCCGTCATATCCGAATGCAACGTCTGCTTTAGCAAAAATTGTGATATTCGGAATGGTAACTTGGTATACGCCACCATCATAAGATGCATCTTCCAATGCCAATACGTCAGCAATTGTTTCAATGTTAAGTGGAGCAACAGTACTTGCTTTAACTGTTATTTGTAATGTCCAGTTTTTAGTCAAGATATCGTCTGATAATTCAGATTTTAGTGATAATACTGCAGTAATGGTTACAACTGCATCATTATCGCCGAATGCCGGACGATTAACGGTTGCGTTAGCAAACCCACCTGTAGGTGATGCAAAAGTAACGACACCCGCTTGGTTTGATGACCAAGTTGCTGTGATACCATTTGCCAGTTCCGTTGGTACTTGGAAGCTGTTTGTAACATTTGTTGGATCCGGAATCAGTGTTGCAAGGTTATCATGCGCTTGTTGCAATTTTGCTTCTGCTCCATCTACTGGTCCATCACATGCAAATAGAACGAAAGCAATTAACAAAACTGATAAAATCGATAAAACTTTTTTCATGTATTCTTCTCCTTATTTTTTTTATTTAAAAACCCATGAAATTAATTGGTAACAAAATCATAACTATCTTGATACTGTTCATCAATATAGTTTTCTAAATCTGCTTCACTTGATGCGCTGTATGCAAGAATCTTAATCAGTAATGCTCCTGCCTCTGAACGCATCTTAGAACTTTGAGAAAAGACTGCAGAGGTGAAGAAAATATCACCGTTGTTCAAGAAAATCTCAATTGCTTCTTTAACGAGCTTGTCTTGTGCTTGAACCAGTGTTGTTGGATTTTCGCTAATTGTTGCAATATGATTCAACCAACGCTCGGTTTCATATGCTGAGTAACGATTCGGTGCATAACCTGATGGGATTGCAAACTCTGCTTGCTTGTCTGGTGAAACCATGTATTTTGCAAATAGCCAAGCTGCAATCATTCTTTGAACATTTTCTTTTCTATATAAGTTAATGTTTGGTCCTTGTTGAATTTGATTTCTGTTTTCTAAATCAAATGCCGGAAGTGGTGCAACACCGACTCTAAGTCCTGCGTTGAATGCACTTTGGTCATACGCATAACGCGTACCGCCGGTAGAACCGACATACATATATAGTTTTTGATTTGTTTTAAAGATATCTGAGGTGAAAGCCTCACCATTCAATGTTCTAGTCAGCATTAAACCTCTATCAACTTTATCTTTAAAGTATTTAATCATGTTTTTAGATTGTTGGTTATTGAATAAGACTTCGCCGCGACCAGTTTCTGCGTTATAACCGGTATAAGGTGCGCCCCACTGTTCAGAAGCGGTAATGAATAAGTTACTTTCTGAGTCATAACCAAACGGGAATGCATCTGGTTCTCTTAATTTGATGTCTTCTGCAATAGCGAATACTTCGTCCCATGTTGTAGGCACTTCGTAATTATGCTGTTCAAAGTATGTCTTGCTATAGAAGAATGCTTCTGATGATTTTGAGAACGGTAATGATAGGATTGTTCCTTCATTATCATATGAGCTTCCCTCAGCCCAAAGTGAAGGTAGGAAGTCTGCAATTTCTTCCGCACTATAGCCTAATGTTGGATGGCTAATGAAGTGATTTAATGCAAGCGGTGCGTTTGCTGTTGCATAACGCGCAATATGGTCCGGATAACTCTCAGAGATATCTGGTGTACTACCGCCACCTGCAGCAATTGACAATGCAATCTTATCCGCTAAAGCGTCATAGTCGTCTGCAGCTTTTTCTTCAACGACTGTAACGTTTGGATACATCAATTGGAATTCACCAATCCATTTTTGCATAAGGATTTGTGAAGCTCCTCCCATTCTGTGCCAGAACGTAATTGTTACTGGCGTTGTTGTATCGAATTCGGTATCTGGCGATAATTCATACCATTCAACCATCTTCCCAACATCTCCGCCACGTGGACCACCAGCACATGCAATCAGTGCAAATGACAACGCGATCATAAATAAACTTATATATATTTTTTTCATTTTTTTCTCCTTCTTTTATAAGTTTGGTTTTTCATAATTACCCTTTAACACCTGATCTTGAAACGCCACTCATTATATACT
>CAZIZJ010000047.1:3104-8937 GCA_964543675.1 uncultured Acholeplasma sp.
AATATAAAGAGCAATAATAATGGCACTGTAACAATAACTGTTGCTGCCATTTGATAGTTAAGAAGTGGTCTACCACTGCCTGAATCGGCTTGGTCAACAAATGAACTTCTTAACCATGTCGTTACCAATCTGTATTCCGTATGTGCAACAAGGTTTGGCCAGATATAGGCATTCCAAGTTCCCATTAGTTTCAGAATGATAATTGTAACAACTGATGATTTTGCCATTGGAAGCATGACGCTCCATAAGTATTTGAAATCGCCACAGCCATCCACTTTCGCTGCATAATAGAGCTCATTTGGAATTTGTCTAAATGTCTGTCTTAATAAGTAAATGTGGAATATTGAAATCATGAAAGGTATGATCATTGCCAGGTACGATCCGGCACCTGGATCATTTACCCATCCTAATCTAGCAACGGTAACGAAGTTGGAAATAACCATCATTTCACCTGGAATCATCATTGTTGCCAGCAAGATCGTAAATATCAATTCTCTACCTTTGAAGTTTAATCTTGATAATGCAAATGCCACAAAAATTGAGAAGATTGTTCCACCAATCGTTGATGCGACTGCAACAATTCCGGTATTCAGCAAGTATCTTGTAAAATCAATTGATACCGAACTGGTTGTGTAGAAAAATACATTTTCATAGTTTGAAGGCGAGAAAACCTTAGGGAATAAACTGACATTCAGCGAATTTAAAACCTCATCGCTACTTTGGAAAGACACATTCAACATCCAATAAAACGGAACAAGAACGATGAATGCCATGATCCCTAGAAACAGGTACAGACCTACTTTTCCTAAGACTTGGGTTGTCTTTTGTACTCTTAATTTTTTATTGTCTTTATAATCTACTGTTAATTTCATATTTGTCGTCATCATATCCTCCTAGTAATGTACTCTCTTCTTACTGATATATAAATTCACTACTGTAAATACCAGTATGATTAAGAATAAGACAACTGCACCTGCTGCACCTCTTGAGTAATAAGAAATACCGTTATTATCCATAAACCCAGATTCGTTGATCTTATCGTATACATAAGCAACGGCAGTCCATCTGTTTCTATTTGGTGCAGTTTCATTACCAACCCATGCAACAGCAAGCACAGACTCATAGGCTTTGAACGCACCAATAAATGAAGTAATCAAAATATAACTAATCAGCGGTGATAACAGTGGAATGGTAATTTTAGTTAAAACTCTTCTTGGTGGTGCAGCATCAATTTTTGCCGCATCATAATACTGTTTGGAAATATTTTGAAGACCACCGATGAAGACCAATATCTTAAATGGCAACGCACTCCAAATGGTATATACTAAAACGACAAACATCCAGTTTTCAGTGGTTGCCGTCACACCAACCCAGTCTATGCTGGTTTGGAATAAGGTATTGATTAACCCCTCTGAAACCAGTCCTGGCACAATCGGATGCGAAAACATGACTGAGAAGACCATACCGATTGCTAGTGTATTTGTTACATACGGTAGAAAGAATACTGTTTGAAAGATTTTTTGTAGCGGTTTAATTGAGTTGAGTGCGACTGCAATGAATAAGGCAAGCACCGTTGAGATTGGTACCGATATGAATACCAGGATCATTGTATTGGATAATGCACCACGATAATAAGGGTCATTAAACAATGCTTGATACGCCTCAATGTCAAAGTAGCCACCAAAATCATCGGAGACTGAGTTATAGCCTGAGAAGAAAGAAATCAAAATTGTTTTAATGAGTGGATAAAACGTGAAAACCGTTAAAAAGAACAACGGTAATGCGATATAGAGCCACGCTATCCTGTCTTTTTTGTTTTCTAACATTATGCTAATCTCCTACCGGTTTCTTTATCAAAAATAAACGTCTTATTCGCCTTTAAGTTAAATTTAACTGTTTTATTCGCTTCCAGATTTAGATTTTCATTCGTTAAAATGACACGCATAGAATCAGAAACTGCATCTTTGTGTGCAGATACTAAAGATAAGTCTCTACCGATGGTTTCGATATAAAGTGATTCAACCTCTAATGCCCCATTTTCGTTTAATTCATAGCCTTCTGGTCTAACCCCAACAACAATATCTTTTAGGCTTACATCCTTTAATTTGCTTGATTCAAAAACAACCTTGCCATCAATTAATACTTTGGTTCCATTCAAGGTGCCATTATATAGATTAATCGGTGGGGTACCTAAGAATTTAGCAACAAACAAGTTCTCCGGTTGATCGTAGACTGCCTGCGGTACGCCTTTTTGTTGTTCTTCCCCAAAATTCATTAAAATGATTTCATCAGAAATTGACATTGCTTCTTCTTGGTCATGGGTAACAAAGACGGTTGTAATGCCGGTTTCTCTTTGAATACGTTTGATTTCTTCTCTTGTTTGCAGACGTAGGCGTGCATCCAAGTTAGAAAGTGGTTCATCAAGCAGTAATACGCGTGGTTTTTTAACAAGTGCTCTGGCAATCGCTACACGTTGCTGTTGTCCACCGGATAACTGTGCTGGTTTTTTGTCTAGCTGATCTTCAATACCAACAAGTTTTGCCATTTCAATGGCTTCTTTTTCCATGAGTTTACGGTAATTGACTTTTTTGGCATCAGTTACCAGTTTGATGCTTTTTGGCATCGCTTTTTCAGTTTCTAATTTAATAAGAACTCTGCGCTTCATGCTGTCTTGTTCTTTTTGGTTTATTTCTGCAGCAAGTTCTATTTTCTTTGCTTCATAAGCTTTTTCAACATCGCTATATTTTTGTTTAATCAGCGGCAATAATCCAGCTACGTTATTCGGTGTGATTTCTGCTTTTTCAACAAGATACGCTTCATTGGATTTTTTTACCTTTTCTGCATATTCAAGTTTTAAGGCTGCAAGCGCTGCTTTATGTTCTGCTTTATCGCCATCTTTTTTAGATCTAAAATTATTGATCTCTGCAATTCTTGCACTCGTGTGTTGTGCCTTTGCTTCACTTTCGGATCTTCTGTATTTATTCTTTAATGCTTCTAATTTATCCAAGTACTCATAATAAGTTTTAGCCTCTTCTGGACTTTCAATCAAATGCGCCTTTTTATAAGCTGCCTCGATTGCATTTTTTCTCATATTCATATTTTCTAAAGGAAAAAGAATATTCTTTTTGACTGTCATGTGCGGGTAGAGTGCATAGTTTTGGAAAACGAGTCCAATCCCTCTTTTTTCCGGTGTTAATTCGGTAACATCTTCATCTCCAAAGAAGATTCTTCCTTCTGTTGGGTAAAGTAATCCTGAAATCATGTACAGTGTTGTAGATTTCCCACAACCTGAAGGTCCCAAAAGACCAACCAACTTTCCTGACGGTATGACAATATCTAAATTAGAAACCGCTCTGGTTTCTGATTTGGATTTGAGATCGGTAAATACCTTGGTTAATCCTTCTAGCTTGATTTGCATATAGCTTTCGCTCCTTAAATGTATTATTTCTTCATAGCGTTCAAATAAAAAATGCCCATAAAGATGGACACGTAGTTAGGATGCTAAAAAAGAAACGATTTTCTCGTTGGTATTGATTGTTTGAACTAACTTGAAACTTATTGACATAAATTTCATATAAATCCAGCTTCCTCCAACTTCACCTATCATTATATGATAAAGCGACCTTAAAAACAAGTCAAATGAGTCTCAAACGAAGGACTTTTTTTCTATAAATTTACACTAAAACTTTGTAATCGCTTACCTAATGAATTTACACCAGTTTTAATTGAGAAATAAAAAGTGCGGATTCGCACTTTTCATTAAAAGGAAATATTTTTAGGGGTTCTAGGAAATGGTATAACATCTCTAATGTTCTCAACGCCTGTCAAATAAATCAAGAATCTTTCAAATCCTAGACCAAATCCTGCGTGTTTGCATCCACCATAACGTCTTAAATCCAAATACCAATCCAACTCTGCAAGCGGCACATGCATTTCTTTCATTCTTTTTTCCAACAAATCAATTCTTTCTTCTCTTTGTGAGCCACCAACGAGTTCTCCGGAACCGGGAACCAATAGATCAACTGCTGCAACCGTTTCGTTATCATCATTTAGTCTCATATAGAATGCTTTAATATCTTTTGGCCAGTCGGTAACGAAAACCGGTGTTTTAAAATGCGTTTCGGTTAAGAACTTTTCGTGTTCTTTAGCTAAATCTCTGCCAAAAGCTGGTTTATTTTCGAATTTAACATTGGCATTCATCAATATTTCGATTGCTGCTTTATGGGTTACACGACTAAACTTGCTGGTTGTTAAATCGTTTAATTTGCTAAGCAACCCTTTTTCAACGAATTTATCGAAGAACTCCATCTCTTCTTTTGCATGCTTCAACACATATTGAACAACATACTTGATCATATCTTCAATTAAGACCATATCATCTTCGATATCTGCAAAGGCAATTTCCGGTTCAATCATCCAGAATTCTGATGCATGCGTCATCGTATTTGAGTTTTCTGCTCTAAATGTTGGTCCAAAAGTATAGATGTTTCTTAACGCAAGCGCGAATGCTTCACCCTCCAATTGACCGGTGACTGTTAAATTAGCTGCTTTACCAAAGAAATCCTTGGAATAATCGATTTCACCATTTTCAAGTCTTGGGATTCTGTCTAGATTCAAGGTTGTTACCTTAAACATTTCACCAGCACCCTCGCCATCGTTGGCTGTAATGATCGGCGTATTCACATAAACAAAATCTCTTTCTTGGAAAAAACTGTGAATAGCGAAAGCTGCTAAGCTTCTGACTCTAAAGACAGCTGAAAAAAGATTGGTTCTTGGACGCAAATGAGCAACCTCTCTTAAAAATTCTCTCGTATGTCTTTTCGGCTGAATCGGAAATGTTTCGTCTGCACCACCAATTAAGGTGATTTTCTGCGCTTTGACCTCAAAAGGTTGACTGCGGTCGGGCGTCAACTCTAAAGTGCCTAAAATCTCAATTGATGAACCGATTGTCAATCTGGTTACTGCATCAAAATCATCGGTTTTTCCTTTTTCATAAACAACTTGAATGGTTTCAAAGAAACTGCCATCATTCAAGTTAATGAAACCAAATTCTTTTTGATCTCTGTGATTTCTGATCCACCCTTGCAAAACGACTGTTTTATCAGCGAATTTTGATGGATCCTCATATATTTTTCTTACGGTTAGTTTCATTGTTTCCTCCCAAAAATAAAGTCCTTAGACTAAAAATTAGCCTAAGGACGATTAATCGCGGTACCACCTTAGTTCCGGTTTCCCGGCACTCAATTTACCTAGTAACGTTAAGCATACGTACAGTTCTACTCATCAAATTGATTTTCTTCTGTCTCTCAAAGGGTTTTTCGTGTGTTTTCTTTGTTAATTTTCACCAAACATTAACTCGCTTTTATAAAGAGTGGCACATTACTTGTCTTTTCAATGATTTCATATTGATTATATCAAAATATTCTATTTATTCAATATCGGTTGGATCATTTAATAGCTCAAAATCAGAGTTTTCGATTTGATAAACCTTTTTATTCAGTTTATGCATTGGTTTTTCTAATGACTCTGCTGTTGAATTAAGTTTGGCTAGTGTTTTTTTGACATCTTCCCATCGTTCAAAGAATCTTCTGAAGTCATCATACAACCCCTGAAGTTCCTTAAGCATCTTTTCTGCGTTCTTTTCCCTTGAAACGTTTGACGCGATGACAATAATCATTGTCAGCATATAGACCAAGGTTGTAGGCGATGTCAGCCAAACGTGTCTTTTTTGGGCGTATTCTATTAAATCGGGATGTTTGGCGTGTATTTCAGAAAATACCGCTTCACTTGGAACAAACATAATTGCCTGATCTGCTGTTTCGCCTTTGACGAT
>CAZIZJ010000048.1:0-8855 GCA_964543675.1 uncultured Acholeplasma sp.
TCGCCAAAGCTATCTTTAACGGCTTTGGCGATGCCATCATGATGCTGGGTGCTTACTTTAATATGACCCACCTAGATAGCAGTATTGTTGAAGCGGGTATCAATAACTTCAAAAAACATTTAGCAGTCGCTAGATCGTTGGATGTCAAATATGTTGGTACTGAAACTGGGTCTTTAATGGGTAGTCCTTGGGGTTATGTGCCTGAAAACCATAATGAAGCATCATTCATCAAAGTGGTAAAAGTTGTATCAGAACTTGTTGCAGTTGCTAAAGATCATTTAGCATATGTTGCAATCGAAGGAGCATATGCACACACCATTTATTCACCAGAAAGATTACGACAGTTACTTGATGTCATACAAAGTGACAGGTTAAAAGTCATTATTGATTTGTATAACTTTTTGAATATTGATAATCACAGTAAACATATTGATATATTGAAAAAATCACTTGAACTGTTGAAAGATGACATTGTCATCTTTCATCTGAAGGATTACATCGTTTCAGATGAAAAACTAGTTCAGGTAGGACTTGGAAAAGGATTGATGAAATATGATCAAATCATTCCTTTGATCATTAAATCCAATCCAAATGCCTATTTGATATTTGAAGGTGTAAAACATGATGACATGGAAGATAGTATGTTATTCATTAAAAAATTATTAAAACAAAATGAAGGAGGAAACTAACATGAAGTTAGATGTTCGTTACAATAATCATCCGGAGGATTCAAAAAAATACGATACAGCGACACTTAGAAAAAGATACTTGATTGAAGAAGTATTTAAGGCTGATGAAATCTTATTTACGTATTCTCATCATGACAGAATTATCGCTGGTGGCTGTATGCCGGTTAAAGGTAAGGTCGAGCTTGGTTTGACCAAAGAATTAGGCACTGAGTATTTCTTGGAAAGAAGAGAAATCGGCTTAATCAATATCGGTGGTCCAGGTAAGATTACTGCAGATGATGAAGTCTATGATATGGTCACTCGTGATGGTCTTTATATTGGTAAAGGGGTTAAACAAGTGGTTTTCGAATCAAACGATCCGAAAAATCCTGCTAAGTTTTATATTAACTCAGCACCAGCACATAAAGAACTTCCAACCGTTCATATTCCATTTGAAAAAGCCAATCCAAGACATATTGGTGATGAAAAATCACTTAATAAAAGAACGATTTATCAGTACTTAAATCCAGCTGTTTTAGAGACTTGTGCACTGCAAATGGGACTTACTCAACTAGCAGATGGTAATGCATGGAATACGATGCCATCACATACGCACGACAGAAGAATGGAAGTTTACTTCTATTTCAATTTACCAGCGGATGGTGTGGTCTTTCATTTAATGGGCGAGCCACAGGAAACCAGACATATTGTCATCAAGAATGAACAGGCAGTGATTTCACCATCATGGAGTATTCATGCGGGATTTGCAACATCGGCATATACGTTTATTTGGGGTATGACTGGTGAAAACCAGACATACGATGATATGGATTTCATTAAAACAACAGATTTAAAATAAATATAAGGAGAGAAGAAAATGACATATTTAGATAAGTTTTCATTAAAAGGAAAAGTAGCACTGGTTACCGGTACCTCAACAGGACTTGGACAAGGCATTACCTTGGGTTATATCAAAGCAGGTGCAAAAGTGGTTGGTGTTGATTATATGGCAACCCAAGATGACACGGTAGAGAAAGTCAAAGCATTGGGTGGTGATTTTACACCAGTTCAAGCAGATCTCATTAAAGCAACCCCTGATGATTTAAAAGCATTGGTAGAAAAAGCGGTTAAAGCTTATGGCAAGATTGACATCTTAGTCAATAATGCCGGTATCATCAAAAGAGAAGATGCATTAGAATTCTCAAAAGAAAACTGGGATTCAGTCATGGCAATCAATATCAACACGGTATTTTTCTTGAGTCAGGCAGCAGCCAATCAATTTGTTAAGCAAGGACATGGCGGCAAGATCATTTCGATTGCCTCAATGTTATCATTCCAAGGTGGCATTAGAGTACCTTCCTATACAGCATCTAAATCAGCTGTTAAAGGATTAACGATGGCACTGGCAAACGAGTGGAGCAAATACGGCATCAATGTCAATGCCATCGCGCCAGGTTATATGGCAACCAATAATACACAGCAATTAAGAGACGATGAAACCAGAGCTGGACAAATCTTAGAACGTATTCCTGCTGGACGTTGGGGCACACCAGATGATGTTGCAGGACCAGCTGTCTTTTTAGCAAGTAGTGCCGCAGATTACATCACTGGCTTTACCTTGGCTGTTGATGGCGGATGGTTGGCTAGATAATTTATTTAAAATAAATCATCTCAATAGTTTAGGAATAAAAAACACCTATGTTATAATTTATAAAAAGGTGTTTTTTTATTTATGAAATTAAAAGCAGGAAAAAGAATCCAAATTCATAGTTACAAGCATGATGGGTCCCTACACCGGGTTTGGACGTCTTCTTTTGTTATTGATGATACGATGCAGCATTTAATTACGGGTAAGCAAGCAACAAAAGTGATTGAAGCAGATGGTAGAAGCTGGTATACCAAAGAACCGGCAATCTGTTATTTCTTTGAAAAAGAATGGTTTAACATTATTGCCATGCTTAAAAAAGACGGCATTCATTACTACTGCAATATTTCTAGTCCATATCTTTATGACGGCGAAGCAGTTAAATATATCGACTATGATTTGGATATCAAGGTCTATCCGAATGGCAGGTTGTTTGTCTTAGATCAAAAAGACTATGATGAACATAGTGATAACATGCACTATCCAGAAGAGGTTCAAGAAATCATTTCAAAGGCGATAGAGACGTTAAAGGACTGGATCACTACGAAGCGTCCACCTTTTGACAAAAGAACCGTTTTAAGCCAATATGAGGTGTTTAAGAAGATATTGGAAAAGAATCAAGAGAAAAGACAAGTTGAAGTGGTTAAAAAAACTACTTTAAAATAAACTGATTTATAACAAATCATATGCAGACATCCAATCTGCATCTTTTTTTTAAAAAAATAATATAACAAGGATGATCGTTTAATTTGCTATAATAAGAATAGGCAACTTATGTTGTAAAGAGGCAATTACATGAAAATATTTAAACGCACTGTTAAGATACTCAGTATTATATTTTCATCGTTATTTGTCCTATTTTGTGGTCTTGTGTTATATCTATATTATGCGATTGAACCAACAGTTTGGTTGGTTAGATGGGCATTTGACCAAACCACTTATTCAGCACATGAAGACATTGAAGAAATTAGAACCAGAGTTGAAATAACCAAGGATATCACATATGCTTCGGCTGGCAGAAATAATCAGTTTGATATCATTATTTCAACTGAGTCAAGAGAAGCAGGCGAAAAATTACCAACTATTTTATGGATTCATGGTGGTGCATTCATTGCCGGTGATAAATCTGATGTTGTTGATTATATGTTTGTTCTTGCAGATAATGGTTATGTCATCATTAATATGAATTACGGATTGGGACATGAAAACTATTATCCGACACCACTGATTCAAATTAATGAATTGTATCGGTATTTAGACGACAATCTCGAGTATTATCCATATTTGAATTTACATAATATCGTGATTGGCGGCGATTCGGCTGGTGCTTTTATTGCAGCTCAGTTTATGCTGATTCAAACCAATCCAAGTTACCGTGAATTAACTGGAATCAATCAAGTCATGGAACCAGAGCACATTAAAGGATCACTACTGTTTTGTGGACCATATGACTTTAGCATGCTAATTAACTTGCTGCATAATGAACATCTTCGCTCATCAACTGGGTTTTTAACAGACGTTTTAATACCGTTTTTCGCTCAAAGAATCGGTGAGGCGTATTTACGTGATAAAAACTGGGCAAACAATGAGAAATGGGAAATACTGACCTTAAAAGATTATGTAACAAGCGATTTCCCAAGTGTATTTATCACTGACGCCAATACCATGTCATTTGAGGAACACGGCAGAGCATTGGCAGATCAGTTAACGCTGCTTGGCGTTGATGTAACCACTGTATTTTATGAAACTAACTTGATGCATGAGTATCAGTTCTACTTAAGTACAGTACATGAAGATGGCACAAACTATGGAATGGAAACTTTGGCTGAAGTATTAAGTTATTTAGAAAGAATATTTAACGAATAAAGGAGGAATATTTATATGCAAGCAACAAGCAACCGATTAAATGATGAAAAGAAATATGATTTAATCGTCGAAAGAATGTCAAAAAGAGGGGTAGAACTTCATGAAATTGCAGAGATTACTTATGAGCTGCAACTGAAGTATTTACCGAATATTACACGGGAGATTTGTTTAGACCATGTCAAGCGCGTGGTCATGAAAAGAGAAGTTCAAAATGCTGTGTTAACTGGTATTGAACTTGATGTTTTAGCTGAAGAAGGAAAATTAAGTGAACCATTATCAACACTTTTAATGAGCGATTATGGCTTATACGGCATTGATGAGATCTTGGCTTTATCGATTGTTAACGTGTATGGTTCGATTGGACTCACTAACTTTGGTTATGTTGATAAATTAAAACCAGGGGTTATGGGCAAGCTTGATGAAAAAGTACCAGGCAAAAAACAATGTCATACCTTTTTTGATGATATTGTTGGCGCGATTGCAGCAGCAGCTGCTAGTTCTGTAGCACATCGCTATGCAGATACTGCTCAAGTGATTGAGGCGTATAAAAAATAGTCTTACCGTAGTATCGTGAAAGATATTGGAGAATTAACTTATGGCAATTGATATTAAACGACATGTTGTTGACAAACATTTATTTGATCGTTCATTAATGGAAACAAAAAAACATGGTACTGAGGAGTTACCTGTTCAGTTTTATGATGGTGCCTTCATTAACTTTGATGAATTTAGTACGCATTGGCACCGTGAAATTGAAGTCATTAAAGTACTTTCTGGTGATATGATTGTTAAAATCAATCACTATTCATTTGATGTCAAAAGTGGTGATTATGTTGTGATTGGCAAAGGTTCTTTACATAGTCTACATAAGCATCCTTCAACCAAAAGTGTTGTTAAATTTCAAACGCTCATTTTTGATTTATACCTTTTAGGCAGTGCATTGAGAGATTATTCTCAAAAGCACGTTATTGAGAAAATAGATGAGAATGCACTGTTTTTGAATTGCATAATCGGCAGTGACTCTCCGCAGTATTCAATGATTGAAACATTGTTTAAAGCAATTAAAAAAGCATATGATGAAAAAGAACTACATTATGAAATGGAAGTTAAAGGATTATTACATATTTTGATGTTTCATATATTAAATGAAAAATCAAATTTAAGTCAATCAATTAAGCAAAGACCGAAAATAAATATATCAAAGGCGATTGATGTCATTACAACCAATATTGGAAATTACTATACGATTGCGGAATTAGCAAGTACAGTACGGTATACAGAAGCTTATTTCATGCGCGAGTTTAAAAAGAGCACAGGGATGACGGTTATTGAATTCATTAACAAAGAGCGAATCAATAAGGCAAAGATACTGCTTTCTAATACAGATGAGAATATTGTGGATATTGCAAGTAAGTGTGGATTCAACCACATCAGTTACTTTAATAAAAGATTTAAAAAAGAGATGCATATGACACCGTTTATGTATCGTAAGAATCACAGAACTTAATTGAATTTTTGTATAAACAGCACACCATTTTAGAAAAATGGTGTTTTTTTGTTTTTTCATATGAAAAAGTCATTATTGTACAATTTATCGGCATAAATTGGGCTATTTATATCATAATAGTTTTGGTATAATCATGATTGAAAGGACGTGGAATCGCTTACATAAAAATAGGCGATACATTCAAAAATAAAAATAGGGAGGAAAAAAATGAAAAACACAATAAGATGTTTTTTGATTTGCTTTTCGTTGTTAATAGCGGTTGTTATTTCCGCTTGTACAACACCAGAAGAGGAAGAGGATATTGAATTAGCAACGCCGATAATCACGCAAGTTAATGAAACGACAATTTCATGGACGAGTGTAGAACATGCGGTTGCATATGATTTGGAAGTCAATGGTGTTGCATCTAGTCATACAGCGACACAATATCAAGTGAATTCATATGGGACATATGTATTTAGAGTTAGAGCAAAAGCTGCAGAAGATTCTAATTACTTAAATAGTCCATGGAGTGAACAATTCACTTTAGAGTACCCCGAACCACAAGCGGAATTACCAAAAGCAGTCGCACCAATTATTGATAAGCAAACGTATGCATCAATTTATTGGTTACCAGTGAGTGGCGCAGCTGGATATAGAGTTTATGTGAATAACGAGGCAGTTAGTCCAGATCTCACATCAGCGCAAACATCCTATAGTATTGCATCAATGGCATATGGTGAGTATACACTCCGTGTACAAACATTACCAAGCGATGATGAAAACTTTAGTCCAAGTGACTTAAGCAATGAAATTAGATTAGAATTAATTGATCCTGCAACCTATGGTGATCGTTTAAGTATCTTGATTTCAGGTAAACCATTTATCATTGCTGGTGAATCGGCAACATATTTGCAAAGCATTGTTGATAGTGAAGATGCAGACATTTCTTTCCTAAATAATGCAGTTAACTGGTCAATTACATCAGGTGGGGAGTTTGCTACTGTAAATAGTAGCGGTCTGGTTGAGACAACAGCTACTGGAACAGTTGTACTGAAAGCAACACTGCAATCTCATGCTACAGTTGTTGGCGAATTTGAAATTGAAATCGTTGAAAGACCAACACTTAGTGTTTTGCTCAGCCAATATGATAAACAAGCGGCAACAAACAATGCAACTGTTACTGCAGGTCAAGCGGGTACACTTTACTATATTAATCTAGAAGATGCACCTGAGAATTTAGAATCATTCTTATCACTTTCATTAATGCAAGCAGTTGTAACAAGTGGTGAGAATACAGTCAATATCAATATTGGTAATCCACTTGGCAATACAGTTGATATTTATTTTGTATTAGGCTATGAAGCAGGTGGTTATACAATTGGTTATAGCGAAATATTTGCAGCAACTGATATTGAAATGTTAGTAGGAACCGTAGAGGTTTCAAATGCGAGCGAATTGATTGCTGCATTAACAAACAATGAGGAATACATCTTACTGACGGCAGATATTGAACTAACAGGTGTGTGGACGCAAATCATGACTGTATTTACAGGAACATTAGACGGTGATGGACACACGATTAAAAACTTAGTGGTTGAGGGCGCCAATACAGGTATGTTTAGAACACTGGGCGATGGAGCAACCATCAAGAACATCATCTTTGAAGATGCACAGGCAAGAAATTTCAGTGGAGCAAACAACGGTATCATCGCAAGTACAGTATCAGCTGGAGCAACAGTTACCTTTGAAAATATGGCGATGGTCAATGCTGAATCGATTTCAAGTGTGGATGGCAGTGGTAGAAGTACGCATGCAGCATTAATCGCTGTATTCAACAATGCATCAGACACCACTTTATCCATTCGATTAACCAATGTCTATATCCAATATACGCATCATATTACTAGAACAACCGATACAGCAAACATTGGTGGTCTATTTGGTACCTTTACATCAGATTCACTAGAAGGCATTATTTTAGAAGGTGTTTACTTAGATGTGAAGATTAATGGTGTTAATGGTAGAGCAAACAATGCTGGAGCAATGCTTGGACAAGGCAGAGGTCATGTGACATCAAATAGCACAGTGATTAAGTTCGAATACATTTCACCAACAAGCGGACCAAATGGGATAGATGTTGGATTTATTTCAAGTGGTGCATTTACACCGACATTTGGTGGAACCAATAATATTTTTGTTACAGCATCATCAACACTGAAGGGTACTTGGGATGTATCAGATTATACACAAACAACAATGCTACTCTTATTGGAAAATGATAAATTAACAGAACTTGCTGCAGATCCAAATACGATGTGGACATTTGCAGAAGGCACATTAAGTATTTTAGTTGCTGGCAACAGTTATGCTGTTGACCCTGGTGTAATGCTTGATCAGGTGGTATTGTTAAAAACTGATTTAATCGTTTCTTGGCAGCCAATCGAAAATGCAACAGGATATCAAGTTTATATTGATGGTGAAGCATATGGTTTGGTACAAACAAGTACCGAAATCAACTTAAGTGTTTTGGATGCAGGAACTTATGATGTACAAGTTCAGGCAATTGGCAATCAAGTTAACTTTGCATCTGGTTTATTAAGTGATGCAGTTGAAGTAACGATTGAACCATTCGAAAGATTAGAACAACCAGAATTGGAAGTTGTTGATAATGTTGTGAGCTGGGCAGAAAATAATGATGCTGAAGGATTTAGAGTATTCATTAATGGTGTATCGCTAGAAACCATTGTTACCGAAAACTCAATTGATTTAACAGAATATTTGAGTAAAGGCATTAATGAAATTCAAGTTCAGGCGGTAGCAAACCCAGCAACGCATTTAGATAGTTTCTTGAGTGAAGCAATTTCAATTATTCTTGTTGAAGAGGTTTCAAATGCCAGCGAGTTAATCGCAGCATTAGCAAGCAATGAAGAATATATCTTACTAACTGCAGATATTGAACTAACCGGTGTGTGGGCACAGATTGCAACAACATTTACCGGAACATTAGACGGTAACGGATTTAGTATCAAGAATTTAGTGGTTGAAGGTGCAAATACCGGTATGTTCAAGACATTAGGCAACGGGGCGACCATTAAGAATATCGTCTTTGAAGATGCGCAGGCAAGAAATTTCAGTGGAGCAAACAATGGTATCATCGCCAATACAGTATCAGCAGGAGCGATTGTTA
>CAZIZJ010000049.1:0-8558 GCA_964543675.1 uncultured Acholeplasma sp.
CTGCAAGTATTAAAGCGAGTGTTTCCATGCTATTCACCTACCATCTTCTTATATAGTTTTATATATTCATGTGCCATTTTACTATTTGAAAAATCATTTTTCATTGCTTGGTCGACAAGTTTATGCCAAACCTTAGGCTGTTGCTGAAACAAAGAAATTGCTTCATACACCTTTTCTTTAAACTCCGTTGAAGACAGATTAGAAAAAGTAAATCCAGTACCAATATCCGTATATTTATTATATGGGATAACCGTATCTTTTAAGCCACCAGTTTCTCTAACAACCGGTAATGTGCCGTATTTCATTGAAATCATTTGTCCAAGTCCACAAGGCTCAAATTCAGAAGGCATCAAGAAGACATCAGCTGCAGCATAAATTCGGTGTGCCAATGATTCATTATAACCATCAAAATTACCAACAATTTTAGGATATTTATCAGTTAAGAATTTAAAGTAGTTTGCATATTCAGAATCACCTGAGCCAAGGAAGAAGAATTTCGCCTTTGATTGATTGATGATTTCTTCAACCGTTTCTTTAATCATCCATAAACCCTTTTGACTAGCATATCTGCCAATATAGACCACCAGCGGCAAATGATACTCAGAGCCTAAATCAAATGCTTCATATAGTATTTTTTTATTGCTGATCTTTCCATTTTGATATGTTTCAAATGAATAATTCTTAATGAACCGGTCGGTTGCTGGATTAAATGTCTGATCATCAATGCCATTTAAGATGCCAACTAAATGCTGACTTCTTTTCTGGAGTGCACCATCTAGTCCAAAGCCAAATGGTCTGGTTAAAATCTCATCTTTGTAATTTGGTGAAACGGTATTGATCATGGTTGCTGTCTCAATACCTGATTTTAGGAAATTGACTCTTTCAAAATGAATATATGTATAATCAAGTTCCTTATTGAAGAATCTGGCAACATATGGGTCAAAGTTACCTTGATATTCTAAATTATGAATGGTTAAGAGTGTATGCAAATTACTGTATTTTTCTTTCTTTCGATAATGATTATCCAATAAATAAGGAATCATGCCGGTTTGCCAGTCATTAAGATGCAGTATCTGAGGAAAATTATCCATCAGATCTAGTCCTTCTAAAACTGCATAAGAAAAACATGTGAAGCGTTCAGCATCATCATTGTATCCATAAAAACGATCACGTTCAAAATAATGCATATTTTGAACAAAAATGATGTTAACACCATTATCTTTTAACATGAAGTAGTTGACATCAGTTTCAATGCCCCCCATGACAATCGTTTTTCTGCCAATAGACTTCATTAAGTGATGGTATTTACCAATTGACTGATAATATGGTGTAAATATGGTAATTTCGTGTCCTGATTCCGTTAAGCCAATCGGTAAAAAATAAGCAATATCTGCTAGCCCACCAGTCTTGGAATACGGAAAAACTTCAGATGCAACAAAAGCAATTCTCATAGTTTATCTCCCTACTTTTATTCTATCACATGAAAGCGGTTTTATATGGCATCACGAAAAAAGAAAAGCAGACGAATTATCCTTCGTCTGCCTCATCAATCGCACTATCTGCTGCTTCAACCCGTGTAACTTTGACTTTTTCAATAACTTTATCTTCGTAAGCCAGTACTTCGAACCTATATTGTCTGTAAACAATAATTATTGTTTCTTCCGGTTCAGGGAATCTACCTAACTGTCCTAAGATGAATCCTGATAAAGTATCATATTCATCAACCGGTAGTTTGGCTTCTAATATTTCTTCGACATCATCAATATTGGTTAAACCATCAATGACATACTCATCATCTTTAATGGTTGATATTTCTACTTCTTCATCATCGTATTCATCAAAGATGTTACCAACAATTTCTTCAATCAAGTCTTCAAAGGTGACGATACCAGCTGTACCACCATATTCATCGATGACAATCGCGATATGGATTTTAGATGCTTGCATGTCCTTGAACAATTGTCTGGTATTTTTAGATTGTGGAACAAATAACGGATCTCTTAAGAGCGACTTCAAGTCAAATACGTTATCTGGATTTTCTTCTAAGTATCTTAATAGGTCTTTAACATGCAAGGTACCAATAATTTTATCGATTGATCCGTCATAAACCGGAAATCTTGTATACTTTTCCGATGTAACAAATTGGATAACTTCAACTCTAGAACTACCTAAAGAAAGTGCCGATACTTCAGTTCGATGCGTCATCACTTCTTCAACAGTCGTTGTATCAAATTCGAAAATATTTTGAATCATTTCATTTTCAGACTTATCAATGACACCTTTCAATTCGGATGCATTGAGCTCTAATCTTAATTCGTCCTCTGACATCGTATCATCATTTTCATGCGGATTGACACCAAACATTCTAACAATTAAATTCGCAGTGCCTGTTAAAAGTAAGACAAACGGACGCATAACATACGCAATCGTACTTAAAAAACCAACGAAAAAGTAAGCTACTTGTTCAGGTGCTTTCATTGCTAATCTTTTTGGTACTAATTCGCCAAGTACCACTTGGAAATACGTTAATATCAGTGTAATAAGTACAGTAATGATTGGTTGCACAATGAGAATATCCCAACTGAAACTTGATGATAATTGTTGAGATAACGTGTCTGCAAAGGCATTTGCTGCAATTGCACCATTGATAAATCCAAACATTGTGATTCCTATTTGAATGGTCGATAAGAATCTAGTTGGATGTTCCATTAATATTAAAACTTTTTTAGCTTTTTTTGATTTTTTATTGCCTGATTCTGCATCGGCTTCAACTCTTTTTCTGTTAGCTGAGACCAGTGCAATTTCACTTGCGGCAAAGACGCCATTCAGGATGATAAAGACAAATATGAGTAAAACTTGAATTCCCATCATTAGAGGTTATCCTCCCCGGGATCGTCGTTGTTCGTCCTCTGTCCGCTACTTGTATCTTCCATATGTATTTTAATTCCTCCATGTCATAATTAAATATAACAAAGATATCATATCAAAAAGATTGACCAAAGTCAATGAATTCCCTTATGTTATATCAGTTTTTGAATGTAAGTATCGATATCTTCTGGTAAAAAAGCTGGTGCGAATCGGTATCTGATTTGACCTTCTTTATCAATTAAGAATTTGGTGAAATTCCATTTGATGCGTCTTGCTTTAGTGTCTGCTATTGCATCAACTGTATTTTCACCTGGTGCTAATTCTTTTGGCGCATTGCTTTTTAAGTATCTGTAGAGCGGATGTGCAAAAAAGCCATTGACTCTAATCTTTTCAAAAAGTGGAAATGTCGTACCAAAATTTAGCTCACAAAACTTCTTAATATTTTCAATTGAACTTGGCGCTTGACCCAAAAACTGATTTGACGGAAAATCGAGAATTTCAAATCCTTTATCCTGATATTTCTCATACAATGCTTGAAGTGCTTTATACTGCTTGGTATGTCCGCACTTAGTTGCACTATTGATAATTAATAAGACCTTACCTTTATATGGTTTTAAATCTGTTTTGACATGATTTACATCTTTGACGCTAATATTATATAGACTCATTTCAAACACCTCCTACTTTCATTATATGAAAAAAAGAGCAATCCTCTTGCTGGATTACTCTGTTTCTTCGGTTTTATTGTTTAATCGTTTTCGATTATACTTCTTTTTAGAATCAACGATCGTCATTTTATACTTTAACTTGTTAGCAATAAAAGATGTGTCTCTTACTTTTAACTTGTTCGGATTAATAACAATCTTCTCATCTTTTTTCATAACATATTATGCAGTTTCAGCAGGTTTTTCAGCTTTTGCAGTTTTTGCTGCTGTTGGAGCTTTTTCTTTTTTAGCTACTTTATTTGGGTCAATCAGCAATCTTAACTCAGATTCTGGGTCAAAGAAATGCAGTTTGTTTAAGTCAAATCCTAATTTAATCTTATCGCCCATATGGATATTGGTTCTTGCATCAACTTTCGCAATAACACTTGAACCATTAATGTCAGTATAGATGTTTGTTTCAGAGCCTAATAATTCAGCGACGTCAACAACAACATTCAAGACACCATCCGGATGTGCTTTCATGACAATTTCATCATCATGAATATCTTCAGCACGAATACCTAAAATGATTGGTTTATCGATAAATCCATTTTGTCTAACGACTTCAAATTTGTCTTCTGGCAACTGGATCTTATAAGGACCAGTTTCAAATACGCCTTTACCACTTACTTTACCATTGATGAAGTTCATTGGCGGTGTACCGATGAAGCCTGCAACAAAGATGTTTGCTGGTTTATCATAAATTTCTTTTGGTTCGCCGACTTGCATAATGTAACCTTTGTTCATTACAACAATACGGGTCGCCATGGTCATGGCCTCGATTTGGTCATGGGTAACATAAATTGTGGTTGTATCTAACTTCTTGTGAAGTTTGATTAACTCACCACGCATTTGTACACGTAATTTCGCGTCTAAGTTTGATAATGGTTCATCCATTAAGAATACTTTTGCATCACGAACGATTGAACGTCCTAATGCCACACGTTGTCTCTGCCCACCTGATAGAGCCTTTGGTTTACGATCCAAATATGGAACTAAACCTAATATTTCCGCTGCCGCTTGAACTTTATCTTTGATGATGGCTTTAGGAACTTTACGCAACTTCAAACCAAAAGCAATGTTATCATAAACACTCATGTGTGGATATAATGCATAACTTTGGAATACCATTGCGATATCTCTGTCTTTAGGAGCAGTATCGTTCTTGTACTCTTCATCAATGTATAATTCGCCCGAACTAATGTCCTCAAGGCCCGCGATCATACGGAGGGTTGTGGATTTTCCGCATCCACTTGGTCCGACAAAAACAATGAATTCTTTATCCTTAATCTGTAGGTTGAAGTCAAAGACTGCTTGTACACCATTCGGATAAACCTTGTTTATGTCCTTCAATTGCAATGTTGCCATTATTTTCCCCCTAGGAATTATATTGAATTTAGATAGACGCAAGATTTCTATCAAAGTTATTATACAATAATACGTTACATTTTGCAAACGGTTTCATCTTAATTAGGTGTTATAATAGAGATATTAGACGAGGTGGAATTATGGTACCAAGATTTGAAAAAAGAGTCAGAGCATTTGCAGCAGATATGTCAGGCTTAATCCTTATTACGATATTAACAGCGTTAGGTACGCCTGATTTTCCCGAAAAATCATTGGTACAGACCATTATATTAGTTGTTTCGTTTCTCTTGATTATTGTTTTGCCGCTGTTTTTAAAATCTAGACAAACATTCGGCAAGAGAATGCAAAAAATCAAAGTCGTTAATCTAGATGGTACAGATGCCAGCATTATTAAGCTTATTTTAAGAGAATTGACGAAGTATGTCCTTTCAACATTGACCTTTGGCGTCTATTTAATTGTCGCATATTTTACATTAACTGAAAAACACGTATCAAGAACCACCCATGACTACATTTTTAAGACCAAAGTCATTGACTTGGATTACTCTCCACAAAACAAGCGCTACAATGATGCCATTCGTACACAAACCATGAAAGACACGGATTTACGATAATGTTTTTAGTACGCTACTTTAAATACGGACTTACATTACCTAAATTACTGACTAGACAAGGCGAAGCACTTTGGAAAACGCTCATCTACTTTTTACTGTTAGTGTTCATCATGAATTTTCCTTTAACCTGGCTAGCCTTTGAAAATAACGGAACAAAACTCAATTTCATTGAAGAAAACTTGTCAGCAAGTACGCCAGATTGGACGACGCTGCCTAGTGGTACTATCAATGGTTTAACCGGATTTACATCAAATGATGCCAATGGTCAGTATTTTGTTCATGGCGATTACATCTACATCTTTGGCTACGATGAAACAATGAATTACCCTACAGATATGCATCAAGTTATTTTTTATCCAGATTACATCCACTACAAAGACAGAGAAGGCAATTTTCTTTCATCAGATGGTTATACTGGTTTTTCAACAACCCTTAATCTAAACAGTTTAAATGTTGCTGACGGTGAAGATAGAGTACTAATGTTTAGTGAGCTAGGCATCAGCATTGAAAAATCCTATTCTGCCTACATCATTCTTTATGCTGTCCTAAGAAATCAGATTGTTCAAGTGCTTGCCACTTTCATTTTTGTCTTCATTCTTGCATGTTTCGTGCAGCTATTCAGATTCGGTTTCCAAAAGTTCTTAAGCTTTAAAGATGGACTTAATTTCGTTATCTTTTCTAGTACAATCCCAGCAATCCTTTCACTGATTTTCGGTCTGATACTGCCAGGTTTCGCGCCAGTCGTCTTCAATTTGGTGTTAGGCATGATTGTCATGATTGTCATCCTCGTTTTTTCAAGAAAAACCTTTGTTTAATTTAAATCACTTAATAAAAGTAAACCGCTTGCACACGTAAAAAGACTGTATATCAATTATTTAATTGATAAAACTGTGTTAAATTATGATTACACTTTAACGTTTAATAGGAGGAATTATGAAAAAAATATTTGGTTTTATAACCTTATTTATCTTAAGTTTTCTTTTACTTGCCTGTACACCGCCAGATGATGGCGGCGGACCTAATGGTGAAGATATTGACTTAAGCGCCGTCAATCCAAGAAATGACATTTACTATCAACTATTCATTCGCTCGTTTGCCGATTCAGATGGCGATGGCGTTGGTGACTTCAATGGCATTACCCAAAATCTTGATTATATCGAGGATTTAGGGATTACAGCGATTTGGATGTTACCTTTTAATGAAACAGACTTAGATTGGGGTTCTTACCACGGATACCGCATCAAAGATTACATGGCAGTAAACCCTGAATACGGCACGATGGCAGATTTAGAAAACCTCATTGAGGAAGCCGGTCAAAGAGATATCAAGATTGTCATGGACTTAGTCATCAACCATACCTCTGATACCCATCCATGGTTCCTTGATGCCAGAGACAATCCATCAACATCACCATTTAGAAATTGGTATTTATGGACAACTTCAACTAGCGCTTTTGAATCATTTCCTGGTGGCATGAAAGATTTAAATCTTGATAATCCCGCCGTTGTTCAAGAAATCGAAGATATTTTAGAGTTTTGGATCAACAAAGGCATTCACGGATTTAGATTCGATGCAGCCAAACACTTATTTGTTGGTAATCCTGGAACCATTCCTGCCAACATGCAAGCTAAAAACTACCAATTCTTAAGAAATCTGCAGACTTTTGCAAGAACAGTCAATCCAGACGTATTCTTTGTTGGGGAAGTATTCGATTATGGTTATCAAGCATATAACCAATACTATATTGGACTTGATTCGCTATTTGATTTCTATGCAGCCGGTCAAATTTGGGAAAAAGTTGGCACACGTTCAAATACTTATCAACTGATTTCTAATTTAGAAAGAGCGTTTGATTCCTATAGACCATATAATCCAAATTACGTACCATCAGTTTTCATTGGCAATCATGATATTGACAGAGTCGCATCACGCGGTGAATTCACAGGGGCAAACGGACTTTCCAAACTTAAACAAGCCGCTGCAGTCATGTTAACCCTTCCTGGTTCTCCGCACATCTATTATGGTGATGAACTAGGCATGACAGGTACAGCCCATGGTGGACAAAACTTCCATGGTCAAGGTCAAATCTGGGATCAATATCGAAGAGCACCATTCATCTGGGGCAATACTTCTAAACAAACAACATGGTTACTACCACATGATGGCAGTAACAGCGCACCAAGTGTTGTACAGTCATTAGCGAACCCTAATTCATTACTTAACTACTATAAGACATTCGCTAACATCAGAAAAGATACACCAGCATTGATGTATGGTAACTACTTTAAGGAATGGACTGGCAATAATAGCTTCTTACAGGGTTTTGTTAGACACTATCAACACCAATCATTTAGTCAAACGGTACTCGTTATTCATAACTTATCTGATACGATAAGAACTGTTGATGCACAATACCTAGAATTCATCTATGGAACTAGTTTAAACATTCAGCCATACGGCACATTGATTTTAGAAATAGATTCTAGTTTGATTAACAACTACATTTAGACATAAGAAAAGCGATTCTCACAATTCGAGAATCGCTTTTTTCAATTCTAATTTGTTTGACTTGGACCGTCACTTGGATCAATGCTTAAGACTAACCAGTCTTCCCAACCGGAAGCAACAATACCATAAATGTTGTACCAGTCTTCTGGTGATCGCCATTCTCCACCAAACCATTCCTGATCAGACCAGTCAGGTGGTGTAATATGTCTAAATTTAAATGCAACATGATAAGTGCCACCTATCCATGAAAACTGTATTACCCCAATAAAATGCGATTGTCCTGGAATAATGTCTGTATGTTTAGTCAATTTATTATCCAAACTCCAACCATTGAAATGACCGGTTACGTATACACCATTATCGCCATCTTCAGGATAGCCATCCCAGTTTGATTTTATAAAGGTAAATTCAATCTTTCATTTTCAAATTCTATTTTTTTATTTTATTTGATTGAAAAGGCCAATAATAAATACTAAAATAAATAAAAGATGGACAT
>CAZIZJ010000049.1:8568-8813 GCA_964543675.1 uncultured Acholeplasma sp.
GGTAAATTCAATATCAACCTTATTTCTAACAAGTGTATATAGCGTATCATAATCTTCACCATCAAATACGATGGCGTATGCTCTAATAAAGGCAAAATCATTTTCAGTTTTAACCGTTCTTAAGAACTCTTTAGTTACTGGATGAATTGCAGTATGAACCATTTTTGTTGTATCTTCATCGTCAAGTTCAGGTAGATGTTGCTCATTAGAACCCAAGAATCCCCATTCAACAAGCGTGTAGCCAG
>CAZIZJ010000050.1:0-8783 GCA_964543675.1 uncultured Acholeplasma sp.
TTTATACGTTTTTTGAGCAAGGGCATTTCTAATCATCATATCGGTTTTATTATCAACCGCCGATAATGCATCATCGAAAATCAAAACTGGTTTTTTAGAAATCAGAACTCTGGCAATCGCTACTCTTTGTTTCTGTCCACCAGAAAGGGTTGTGCCTCGTTCACCGACTCTGGTTTCATAGCCTTGTTGGAACGTATGAATATCTTTTGCAAGTGCAGCTGTCTCAGCAGCTGATTTGATTTCACTTTGTGTTGCTTGACGATTGGTAATTGCTATGTTTTCAAAAACCGTTTTAGAATACAAGAACGGGTCTTGCAATACGGCACCAATCGCTTTTCTAATATGATGCTTCTTAATATCGCTTAATTCAACACCATCGATTTTAATTGAACCTTCATACGGATACATGCGCATCAGTAAATTAATGATTGTTGATTTTCCACTACCGGTCTTACCGATAAAAGCAACCGTTTCACCAGGTTTGATTTCAAACGAAATATCGTTTAATAAATGTTTGTTGTCATCGTCAAATTTAAAGGATACTTTATCAAATATGATGCCACCTTGAATATCTGGTTCTTGACTGCCATCAACTAAGTATTCAGATTTTTCGTCAAAGATATGATTGATTCGACCAATTGCAACAAACGCTTTAGAGAATTCATTGATTAAACGGCCAAGTCCTCTAATCGGCCATACCAATAAGCCCAGCAACATCAGTGCAGCAATAATTGATGGTCCATCCATAACGCCTTGTCTGGCATACTCAATACATAGAATCGTAATTAACGCATACTGCGTCATTGAAACCAAATCCATTGATCCCCAGTATATGGCAACAATCTTGTTGGCTTTAATGTTCATATTGGTATACTGAACATTCTTTTCTTCCATCTTTTCAATTTCATATGGCTCATTGGCAAACGCCTTAACAACTTTTGTACCTGACACATTTTCTTGAATAACGGTCATCATTTTTGATTCATCTTCTTCAACTTTATTGAATATTTTCTCAATTTTTGTGAAATAGAATAATGAGGCAACGCCATACAATGGAATGATTGCCAAACAAATCCACATAATCGTTTGATTAATGAAATACATTTGGAAAACACCTGAAAAGAGCGTTGCAACCAAACCGACAAGTTGCATGAACTGCAAGACAATGAATCCAGTTGTTGTCTCAACGTCTGATGTCACTCTTTGGATTAAATCGCCTGAATCAACATTATTGTGGTACTTATAACTTAAATTTTGGATGTGATCATAAAGTTTAACTCTTAATTCTTTAGCAATCCTCTCTTGAATTGATCCTCTTAAATATGTTTCAAAGTAGAGTAGCGTAAATCGGATTGCCTGATAGAAAACTAAGGTCACAGCAACATAAAGAGCTACCATAATAATCGTTTCGCCTGAGTCAAAGAAGTTAATTAAAAAACCAGGCAGGTTGACTGCTTGAAATGTTGTATTGACGGTAGTTATATCCAATCCATCAAAATGAATATACAGTGCACGAATTAAGTACTGCGTAAATAATGGTACATAAGAATAGGTGAATCGATGAAAAATAACTAAGATAAATAGTATGGAGTATCCTAGTAAATGTCCTTTTGTTAATTTGAATAGTGATTTAAATTTCATAATAACTCCTTGATTGTCGGTATCCTCATCATCAAAATAAAAACGAGGGATGATACCCCTCGTTAAATAAAGACACTTTAAAAAGTTCTATATAATGAAAGAAGGGTAATAAAAATATTACATTTATCCTCTCATTACAAGTAATAATACCTTAGTATTGATCACCCATAATGAATAGTTTGGCATTGATAATTAACATGCGTTTTACCTCCTATTCATTGGTTTTGTTTTATCAAATATTTAGTTTCTACATTTTTAATTGTATCATACTAAAACTTGATGTCAACTAGTATTTGTCGATAAGTCTTTAATTTTCCTGAAAATCAGCTGACCAAGTAAAGTTGCGTCTTTATAGTATCCTTGTTTCTTAAATGCCTCAATACCTTCTTCGTACCAAAAATGCAGCTGATCAACGACATCTGGAAAATCATGAACTTTAAGAATTTGATTTTTAATATACTGACTCGGACTTATCTTTTTGACAAAGTATTTTTGATTCAAGTATTCAATCATCAATTTGATTTGCGTGTTGTTAGTCTCAAATGATTCAACAATTAAATGTTCTAAATCATCTTTGTATTTCAGTTTGTTCAACACATTGATTGATAACATAAAATACATGAAGTTGGTTCGTTCTTTACCGATAAGCTTTTGATAACATGCTTCATAGTTCATATGTAAAAAGTCATATCTTGCTAAGATATAGTTTTTCTGGTAATTATCTAGATGGACTGCCTTTTCAAGTATTTTTTCTAAATCCTCTTGACTTAAGAATTGTGCAAGGTAATTCAAATACATAAACTTGATTTCATGCACAATATGATAATATTCATGCTGAATCAAATGAATCATCAGTTTCTCATAATGCAATAAAATGTAAGGATGATTATTCATAAGCGATGCTAAGACAATCTTCTCTTTATTGATCAATGTCAGCAGTTTAATATGTGTTGTTTTACCAACATGCAGTGTGAGTGACACAAATGCATCTTTTACTCTGCCCTCTTCAGCTAATAACAGTGCTGTTAAATATAAGTATAAAGAAACCTCTAAATCATTCATATTTTTGATGTATGGATTTAATTCATAATACTTCTTTTTAGCCTTATGATAATTGTGCTGACTCACCAGATAACCAAAATGATAGAGTTTGGAACGATAATCCAGACCAATGAACAAGCGATCATCCAATATCATTTGGTCTTGGTAAAACAACGAATCAATAATGGTGAATATTAATTGTTCATTTTCCTCAGTGCCAGTTTCTCTTAATTCAATGTGGTATTTACTTTTAAACAAATCAATATACTTATGGGATGGCGTAATCAAATTGTTTTCCACTTTTGATAAATAAGAAATGCTACATATACCTTCGGCACCTTCTTCTAGCGTTAACCTTAATTCCTTTCTTTGGTGTTTTAAGATCGAACCAATATCATCATAATGCTTAGGGATATGTTTCCTAAGTCCTAGTTGATGCTTTAAAAAACCTATGTGGATATACATGAGTGGGGAGCTCTCCTTTAATAGAATGTATCTATTATAAATAATTGCCTTTTAATAATCTATTAGCTTTTTCCAAAAAAATAAAAGAAAATAAAAAGGTCTTGGAAAATTCCTAGACCTTGCTTAATATTTGTGTTTGATAGTAGTGACATATATCTTTCATCCTGCAGACATCGCATTCAGGTTTTTTAGCTTTACAGTGATATCTACCAAAAAAGATTAATTGATGATGCAGTTTATTCCACTTGGATTCTAAAAAGAGATCATTTAACTTCATTTCAACTTGATAAGCATCATCTGATTCATCTGCAATAGCTAGTCTTTTTGAAATCCTTAGGATATGCGTATCAACTGCAAGTGCCGGTATATCAAAGGCATTTGATAAAACGACATTCGCCGTTTTTCTGCCAACGCCAGGCAATGATTCTAAATCAGCACGATTATCTGGCACCGAACCATCAAACTGGTTGACTATTTTTTTAGATAATTCAATAATGTTTTTCGCCTTATTTTTATATAAACCAATACTTTTAATTAATTTTTCAACATCACTTGCCGCAGCATCTGCTAATCTTTCCGGTGTCGGATATCTTTCAAATAATAATGGCGTTACCTTATTGACTGCGATATCGGTTGTTTGTGCAGATAGAACGACTGCAATCAACAACTCGAAATGATTATTGAAATTGAGTTCCGCTTTGGCATCAGGAAATAGCTCGTCCAAATAGTGCGAAAAGAAAATACTTTGAGACTTCGTCATTTAATCGCTTTAAAGATTTGATCAATTGCTTGATCAGCCTTTTCGTCTCTTGGCGAGCTTTTCAGTTTTGTCTGATTGAGTACTCTTTCTAAAAACTTAACTGAAAATCGTCCCGAATCCTGATGTTCCTCAATTTTAGAAATAATGGTTTCATGCAAGTATAGGTCATTTTCATACCAAGAACGAATAATTTCTAATTCCAATGATGATAATGATTTACCTAAGGCGTTTTCAAGTACTTCAATGGTTGATGAAATCTTCGATTGATGCTTGGTTTCTTTGGCTTCTTTAAGATCCGCTTCATAAAGTGCCGTAATCTTTTCAAAGCTGCCGGTTAAATCAAAAACTTCGACTTGTTTATCACTTCTGACTTCTAATGAGAAAGAAATAAATCCTTTACTGGTTAATAAATCAATTGCCCTACCTATTTCATCAGGTGACAATTCAATCTTTTTGGCGAGTGCTGCAATTGAAAACACCTTCTTCTTATACATTTGAAAAAGTGTTTTTAAAATGACTAACTCATTTGGTGAGAGTTTCAGTCTTTTGCATTCTTTGGTGAGCAGTGCATCAATTTCTAAAAAATGTTCTTCATATAATTTTCGTATCATATATTACACACCCTTTACGACTTTTGATAATGCTTCTTTGGCAGCTTCTTGTTCAGCAGCTCTGGTTGATGTACCAAAACCACTGCCTAATAGAATTTCGCCCTCTAAAATAACGTCTGACTTGAATGTTGGTCGATGCGAAGGTCCTCCGGTTCGTACTGTCTTATAAGCCAGACTTTTTCTTTCCAATTGAATCAATTCCTGCAATTGCGTTTTATAATCCTTTAATGTTTCAACGAGTGGGAGATAAGGAACGACCACTCTCTCAAACACTAAAAATGCAGTTTCAATACCTAAGTCCAAATAGATTGCTGCAAAGAGTGCTTCGTATGCATCGGCAATCATGCTTTGCTTGGCATCAAGCTCGCCTCTGCCTAAATGCATATACTTAACCAACTCAATTTTTTCGGCGTATAAGTAAAGTGCTTCTTCTCTAACGCTTTGGGCACGCTTCTTGGTTAAAATCCCTTGATCCCTGATATCATGCTTAAACAAATAATCGCTCACAATAATCTGGATGACGGCATCGCCTAAAAACTCCAACCTTTCATAATGTTCCGTACTGTTTTCATGGGCATAGGACGAATGCGTCAATGCCTGAACATAAAGTGCTTCATTTTTAGGTTGTATGCCTAATCTTTTAAACAGTTCCTTCATTGTTTTTACCTAATGCTTTCTTAACCTTTCCAATGACATCTTTTTCTACCATGTTCTTTGCTTGTCTGATGGCATTTGAAAAAGCATAGTCGCTTGACGAGCCATGTGCTTTGACAACAACATGTTCAAGTCCTGCAATGAGCGCACCACCGACTTCATCAGCAGATAAAGCTTTTTTGAAATTCTTCAATGCCTTTCTTAAAAAGATCGCTGCTGCCAGCTTAGAGAAAAAGCCACGCATGATTTCACGCTTTAAAACCGTACCCATTGCCTTGCCTGCACCTTCCATCGTTTTCATGACAATATTGGCCGTAAAGCCGTCTGAAAGTAAAACATGGGCTTCGCTATCTAAAATCTCTTTAGGCTCTAAATTGCCGTAAAAATTGATGTCAGGATGATTGTTTAACAGTTCGTAGGTTTCTAATTCTAAATCTCTGCCTTTTCCTTTTTCGCTACCGATATTAATTAAGCCTACCTTAGGATCTTTAACTCCATACACTTCTCTTAATGCCACGGTAGAAAATACGGCAAAATCAACCAAGTGTTCTGGTTTCGCATCAATGTTACCGCCGGCATCCAATAAAATGGTTGGCTTGCCGCTCACGGCAGGCACCATTGGAGCAATCGCTACCCTGCTCATTTCCTTCATTGGACGAATAATGAAATATGCACTGAAAATCAATGCTTGTGTCGGTCCTGCGGAAATGACTGCATCGGCATGACCATCTTTGACATATTGCATCGCCATGATCATCGATGCGTCTTTATCTTTTCTTAAGGTGTCTCTGCCAATTTCTTTAATACCCATGTCAAATGCTTTTGGTGAATGAATAACCTTTAGTCTTTTGTGTGCTTTCAAATAAGGCTGCATCAATGTCTCATCACCAAAAATGGTTACTTCAATGTTATCGAATCTATCTAAGGCTTGTAATGTTCCTGAAATAATTGCTTTCGGTGCGTGATCTCCACCCATGCCATCAACTGCTAAACGAATCATATAAAATCCTCAACTTTCACTAAATTGATTATATCACTTTATTTGAAATTCTCTTTTTCAAATACGGATATTTATCTAAATTATTTAGATAGTACTTTGCATCATTTTTCATTTCACTCAATATTTTGATATCTGTGGTCAAATCTAAATAGTTGAATTTTAAGTTGCCAGTTTGCAGAATACTTGAAAAAATACCGGGTCCTCTTAACTTTAAATCATATTGAGAAAGCAAGAAACCATCAGTTGTTTCCAGTAGAAACTTCAAACGTTCTGTATCGGTTTTTCCTGCAACCAAATAACACTTGCCATTTTTTTCGCCTCTACCGACACGACCACGCAATTGATGGAGCTGCGATAAACCAAAATTGTCAGCACCCATGATAATCATCGTTGTCGCATTTTTAACGTCAATACCAACCTCAATGATGGTTGTTGAAAGTAGAATGCCTTTAGGATTATCAATGAACCTTTCCATGATTAAATCAATTTCTTCTGCCTTTAACTTTCCGTGAATAACATATAAATTATCGGCATCAAAAAATGGTTCTAATTTGGCAAATACACTATGAATCGAATGCTTCTTGTTGGCTTCCAAAATGGCTGGAACAACAACGAAACTCTGTTCATTTCTGCTGCTTGTTTCTTTTAATATGTCAATGATTTTTTCAAAGTCATTATCCTTTAATAATGCCGTTTCAACCGCTTTTTTGATCACTGGTTTCTGTTTGATTGATGAAACGTCTAAGTCACCAAAAAAGGTTAGAGAAAGTGAACGAGGGATTGGTGTTGCTGACAGATAAAGTAAATCTTTGGTTGTTGATTTTTGAATCAGTTGATCACGAACTTCTACACCAAATTTATGCTGTTCATCAATAATCACTAGTCCAAGATTATCAAACATCACTGTATTGGATGCCAGCACATGCGTACCAAAAATGAATTGATATTTACCTTCTTTGATGTCATCAATGATGTTTTGTTTATCTTTGATTGATGAAGTAATGACACATGCCTTGATGTCATTAAAATATCGTTTGAAATTATCGAAATGCTGTCTAGCAAGTATTTCGGTTGGTGCCATGAAGGCAACCTGATAACCAGCTGTAATCATGCCGAGCGCTGCGATAAATGCAACAAACGTTTTTCCTGAACCCACATCACCTTGGATTAAGCGGTAGCTTGATTCATCCTGCTTAAAATCTTTATAAATGTCATTGACTGCTTCTTGCTGGTCGAGTGTTAATTGATACGGCAGTTTTGAAATGAATGTTTTGACCTCATCAATCTTGTACAATATTTCTGGTCTTTTCTGTTTAGGTGCCAATGTAAATAAATAGTTTAATAAATGGAAAAATGCTTCTTCTCTTTTAAGCCTAGTAAATGCTAGTGCCAAATCATTTGGCGTCTCTGGAAAATGCAGTGCATAGAGTGCCTTTTTTCTTGGCATTAACTGATATTTTTTCACTAGATCAATTGGCAGTGTTTCATAGATATCTACCAACTGTTCTTCAAAAATGATTTTAAGGATTTTTGAAACGTTGACATCCGGTATATCAGCAATGCCATAAATTGGTTTGATTTCAGGAATGCTGGTATTCTTTGAAATCACTGATACATTGATTTCCCTTAAGAAAAGATTGAACTTTCCTTTAACGATGACTTCATCACCTAAGGACAATTGTTTCTCCAAATAACCTCTGCCGTAAATCAGCAGTTTGATTGATATTCCATCAACTTCAATAAAGGTTGATGTAAACTCCACTTTTCTTCTAATTGTTTGAACGGGGGCATTGATTTTACCAATGACAGTCACTGTATCCAAATGGTTTAACCCATCATAGGATGATACTGCAAAATTATGATAAGCCTTCGGCAAACAGGAAACAAGGTCATATGTATTCCAAATGCCTTTTTGTTTAAACAAACGATATACTTTTTCTCCGACACCTTTAATGTTAATTAGTTCAGTATTCATATCTAAATTATAACATTTGATTGATATTAAATGTTTTTTATTGGCGCAAAAAAAGAGGACTATCACGATGAGTGATAATCCTCTAGAGAATTATTGTTATTCAGCTGGTTCAGTGTAATCTACATTAAAGTTTCTAAAGTAAACGGTTGTTAGAATATTCGCTTCTGGTAGATGCGTTCCTCCTGGAATGCCAGGACGTGTTGTCGTTAATGAACCAAACCACATTTGGAATGCCTTGTTTAACTGGTCTGTTTCAAATGTGTAAGTCAATGTAATTTCTGTCCATTCAGTATCTGCTAATTTATCTTGGTATGAAATGCCCTCTGCTAAGCCAGAACCTTCAACTGCAAAACGAACATATCTTGCTTCATCAGCTCTCATTTCAAATGTAATGACATAGGTTCCTGCAAAGAATTGAACTTGGTCAACCAAGAATGCTGCTTGCCAGTCGTTTTCATGAACATAAATAATTTCTACGGATGTCACACCATCTTCATGTTCAACTTCAAGGTATACAGGATGTTCAACCGGTTGGTCGACTTGGCGAACCCACCATCCTGGAGGATTAGAAACGTCCCATCCACCAAATGCAGTAGGTACTAAATCAGTTGGTCTATTCCACGGACCAGCCGCTTC
>CAZIZJ010000051.1:0-8409 GCA_964543675.1 uncultured Acholeplasma sp.
GGTGAAATGGAGCGACTTAAAGTTTGCTTCATTAAGCAGTTTATTGTTTCTGCTTAAATACTCATTATGCTTTTCCCATTCAAGAACTGGATCATTGTCAATCGTTACACGGCACGCACTAAAGATGGCATCCCAAAGTTTTTCAACAGCATTCTTTTCTTCTAGTTTAGGAAACAACTTGGTTGCCCATGTCGGATTTGATGCTGCAACAATCGTCCATTGTGTCATATTTCCCATCGTATGTTCTCTAAAGAAATTAATTGATTTCATCATGACAGTCATGACTTCCTGCATCTTCTTTGAATCAACACCAGATAATGCATTCGGCACCGGACTGACAATCGATATGAAACAAGCGCCTTGTTCTACATAATACTTGTATTGGTCAATTGACCATTGCGGCATTTCTTTTAAATCTTCAGTCGCTGCGTAATCGTAACCGAATCTAGAAATTCTTTCATCGCCCCAAATGATGTGAACTCGTTTAGCGCCAGCGATATATGCTTGTCTGGCAACCTCTCTGGTTAACTCAACTGCCTCAGTGGTGGTTCGAATAACGACCAACTGTCCTTTTTGTGCATTGACACCGGTTGCGACTGCTAATTTCGCATATTTTTCTAGCAATATTTTGTTTGGCATTTCTTATACCGTCACTTTCTCTATTTTATGAATGATGTAGCCTTTTGTATCTTTTGATGCCTCAATGAGCAAATATGCTTCATCGAAGTATGCTTTGTATTTCTGATAGACACCCGGAAAAACTGTGCCACTGATTTTAATGCCGCCATCCAAATCAACAAATGCCATTTTATCATTTGATTTGGTGGTAATCTCTTTGACTTTAATTACTTTAACAATTGCTTTGATTGCTGCCCTATTTTCATCTATTGGTTTTAGTCCATACTTTGTCTGCAGCTGTTCTAGCGTTTGGTCATATACATAATATAAATTAAAACCTAATACTTCTTGTTCATTTTGCTTCAAAACGTCAAATGAAAGTTCATTGACGCTTTGTGCCTTGTAGTCATCCAAGAAGTTTTCAAAGCCTGATTGTTCTAAATCACTGGCTGCAATCATACTGGCATGGGTTAAACCAAATGCATCAAGTGCACCACTATGAATTAAAGAGACTAAACTTTTTTGATTAAGGATGCCTTGCATTCTAAATTTGAAATCAGCATAATTCTTGAATTCATTTTTACTTCTTTCTGCAACAATCTTTTCAACGGTATTGGCACCAATACCTTTAATTAAAACCAACGGACATAAAATACCTTCCTGATATTTAACAAACTTCAAATCGCTATATCTAATATCCGGTTTATATATCTTGATGTTTTTTTGTCTTAGCTGATCAACATAAAGACTGACTGCCTCTGCGTTTGAAACGACACTCGATAACAGCACTGCCATAAATGATTTGAAATAATGGGTTTTTAAATATGCCATTTGATAGGCAAGCAATGCATAGGCGACACTATGGCTTCGGTTAAATCCATAATCAGCAAAACGTTCAATATAATCATATATCTTTTCGGCTGCTTTTTTATCTTTGCCAACACCAACTGCTCTTTTAATAAAATTATGCTTTTCTTTTTCAATGATGTCTTTATCTTTTTTAGCAATCCCACGTCTCAACAAGTCCGCTTCACTTAACGGGTACCCAGCAAAGGAAGTCGCTATTTTCATAATCTGTTCCTGATAAACGATAATGCCGTATGTCGGTTTCAAGATATTATCAATCGATGGATCAACCAACTCGTATGTCGCCCCATGACGCCTTTTGATATAGTCATCAATGAACTCCAACGGTCCTGGTCTAAAGAGTGCCAGAAGTGCGACAATGTCCTCAAAATTATCAGGCTGTAATTTTCTAATGACGTTTCTCATACCAGATGATTCAAGTTGGAAAATACCGGTTGTTTCAACATTTTTTAGTGTCTCGTATGTTGGCTTGTCATCAAGTGGAATATCTGATAGTTTATAACTAATCTTTTCCATTTTTAAAACGTCATCAACAATACTTAAATTTCTAAGTCCCAAAAAATCAATCTTTAAGAAACCAAATGCTTCTAAGTCATAGGCATCAAACTGTGACTGCAGCATATCGTGTGGACCACCTTGAAGTGGTACATATGGCGTTAAGTCTTCTTTTGACAAGATAATGCCGGCTGCATGGGTTCCTGTTTGTCTAGGCAGCCCTTCAATCTGTTTAGCGATGCGAATCAGTTCCACTGCCTCTAAATCGGTTGGATCAATTTTATCTCTGGACATGCTTTTAATGATTGCCCCAGTTCTTGTCTGGTCAAGCTTCATAATTCTGGCAATATCTCTAATTGACGATCTTTCAGCAAAGGTCGTAAAGGTTGATATGGTAACCACATGATTTTTACCGTATTTGTTTTTGACATAATCAATCACTAAATCACGTTTGTTATCAGGAAAGTCCATATCAATATCCGGCATTGTCTGGCGTTCAATATTTAAAAACCTTTCAAACAATAAATCAAATTCAATTGGATTGACCTCCGTAATTCCAAGACAGTAAGCGACTAAGCTGCCAGCCACACTACCTCTGCCAGGTCCCACTAAAATATCATTTGTTTTGGCAAATCTAACAAAATCATAAACGATTAAAAAGTAATCGTCATAACCCATTTTACTAATGACACTGAGTTCATAATTTAAACGTTCTTGATAAACTTTATGGTCATTGATTTTGGTTTGTTCAAGCCTTCTCTTTAAACCAAGAGTTGCCAATGCACTTAAGTATGTCTTGGCATCAACATTATCCTTGGTTGGAAAAACCGGCAATTCAAAATGGTTATTCAAATAGTGATAAGCCGTTCCACTAAAGACTTTATCTAAATTTGTAAAGACCTCTTTATAGTCTTTAAACTCCTTTAACAAATCGTTCTTGCTGGCAAATGACATATCTTCGTCTAATACAGTTTCATCAATGTTTTCTATTTTTCTTAGAACTTCATAAATCTTTTTATCTTCATGATTCAAATATGCAGTCTTTCGAACTGGCAGCATTAAAATGTTTAATTGACGTGCAAGCGAACTGATACTTGGTGCAACATCATGCTTTAATGTGTCGCTTTGAAGCGATAGACCCAAATAAAAGTCTTTAAACTGTCTTTTGAAATATTTGAGCGTTTCTTCAATCAATACTTCGTTCAAATAGTTATCTGTAATAAATGATTGATTTGTCGGTAAAACAACAACCAAACTTTGTATATCTTCTTTTAAAGTCTCTAAATCAAATACTTGCTCCACGGATACCTTTGATGAAAAACCAATCAATGCTTTCAATGCATCATCATTTCTGGCATAAAGTAAAAAATCAATCATATATTCTTGATGCTTTAAACTGACTTTTAAGCCAACAATCGGTTGAACTTCATGCATTTTAGCCAGTTTTAAAAACTTATAAAGACCATGCAAATTCTTTTCATCGCTTAAGGCAATAAATTCAAGGTTTCTCTCTTTGCCAGCCAAAAAGATGGCTTCAAGCTGAAGCGTTGAATTTAACATGCTATATGCACTTTGGGTATATAATGCACCAATCATATATTTTTCACCTTGTGTATATTATAACCTATGAAAAAAGGATTATAAATAAATCCTTTTATTGTTTTGCAAAACGAGTACCAAACTCCAGACATTCTTGTGCCTCTTTTGATGATGGCGTTGAATTGATTCGAATGCCTTCTTCAAACAGGTTCAAACCAAGCTGCTTGACTCTGTCTTGCCAGTAATCCATCCATTCGCCTTCACCCCAGCCATACGAACCAAAGATGGCGATCAACTTATCACCAAGCAGCGGCTCAACATCTTCATACCAAGGTAAGAACTCTTCGGGTTCCAATTCCTCAATGCCCATTGACGGACAGCCAATCGCTATTTTTTCATAATTATTTATTTCAGTAGGTAGTACTTGATCAACGGTTTTGAGATCTGCTTCAATGCCAGCTTCTAAAATGCCTTCATGAATCTTCTCTGCCATGATTTCAGTATTGCCAGTTCCAGTCCAATAGACTACAAGGATTGCCATAGAATAATTCCTTTCGAATATACATTACCAATTATACTAGAAATTCTACAATTTAGCACGTCTATTTTTAAAGTAGTAAAAGGCAAGTCCGGTACCTAGTATACCAATAAAACCTAAAGCATAGAGTACATAATCCATCCAGTCATCATTGCTGGTAATCGTTAACAATATTTTCATCTCTGCATAGTTGCCTGATGAATCATGGACATAATATGTCACTTCATAAAAACCAGGGATTGACGTTGGTATGAAATTCGGATTGATTCGTAAGCTTAAAGATAAATCACCATCGTAATCATCATAGGCACTGGCATAGTTTAAATAGTTAAAAGACTGTCCTTTTTGGATTGTAATGTTCTGTGCATAAATCACCGGTTGCTGGTAATCACTGACATAAACATATAAGATGCTTTCGCTTTCATTAAAAGAATCATCTGTAATACGGTATATCGCTTGATATAGACCAACTACATTAAAATTAATGTTGCTGATAATCTCAACATCATCAATCGTTAAATGCTTATCATAGGCATCATAGACTGCATGGATGTATGTGCTAAAATCATTGATCTTCTCGCCATATGGCACATAGATTTTATTGGTCGTAAGAATGACTTCAGGATAGGTATAGTCAACAATTGTCAGTATAAACTGTCCTGTTGTTTCATTGTATGAAGTGTCACGCACTTTAACATTGATTATATAGCTGCCTACCGTTTGATAATCAACGAAACTATCATCAACAATGATATTTAAACTTTTATCATAGTTGTCGGTCGCTACAATCAAAGTCTGATAATTTGGTCTAATAAAATTAGTGACTAGGATTTCCTCAGGCAAAGTCACTTGTGGTACAACCTTATCAACAACATAAACAATCACTGGTAAAATCATTTCGTTTTTGGCAGCATCTTTGACATTGACAATTACTCGGTATTCACCGATTTTATTCATATCAACCTTGCCAGAAAGCGTAACCGTTAATTCTTCTCTCTTATTATAATTATCAGTGATTAGCAAATAATCCAAAATATACGGTTCAAGGGTATGGACATCAACGATAATCTCATCTAGCAATTCAATCGCTGGTGCCGTCAAATCTTTGACAACAACAGTCAGTAAGACAATGGCTGTTTGTCCGCCGGCATCAGTAATCCTGTATTCAACCTGATAATTGCCTAAAAAGTCACTTTCGACAAATGATGTGATGATGACATCGTCAATACTTAAATCATCTAAATTATCGGTAATGCTTTGAATGTAGTCTCTTAAACGATCAATTGATAACGTTTCTTGATAATTGATCGTTACTGAACTGGTTTTTAGCTTAATCGTTGGTTTTTCGGTATCACTGATTGATACATTGGTTTTAATCGTTGTTTGATTGCCTGATTGGTCGGTTGCCTTCACGGTAATTTCATAGGTGCCAGGCACTTGATAATTGACAAGTTTATCATCCAACAAAATGCTAAGTACTTTATCGTGGTTATCAGTAAAGGTAAAGTACTTATCCAAATCAATGCGTTCATTGATTTTTAAGTTGATTTGACTTTTTTGTGCAATGGTTGGCGATAACCGGTCAACAACAAAAACATTCTGTTTAAAGAGAGCCTCATTACCAGATAAGTCTTTGACCCTGTATGTCACCTCATAGACACCAACGATATTCATATTGACACTATTGGTATCTATCGTTAAAACCAATTTAGCGACCGGATCATAATTATCGGTGTAGGTGACCATTGTATTTAAACTAGGCAGTTTGGTCCCAACATCTAAGTAAATATCTTTATCACCGGTAATGACTGGACTGACATGGTCAACCACAACAAACGAAATTGCTTGTTCAGATGAAAAACCGTATGTTGGAAAGTGGACCTTATAAAAGACGGTATAGGTACCAACAACATTGGTTCTAATCACAGTAAAAGTGGTATGTCTGACCTCGTACTCATAATACATGTTTGGATCATTGACCACTTGATTGTTGATCTTTATTTCAGCACTCGGTACTGACTTATAAGACTCTAATGAGCTTCCCAGTGGGATCACCACCGTTGTTTGACTCCATAAAATCGCCACATTTACGACAACAGATAAAAAAGACAGCATATTTATCACCTCATACTATAGTAGATAAATATCTGCCTTTTGACTTTTATTTTATAATTTTTCGATTGCTAAATCGTATTCTGCTACTTTTTCAGCCATAAACTGGTTCTTATATAACTCAAAGTATGCACCACGTTTATTAAGCAGTTCCTCGTGCGTTCCCATTTCAATAATCTTACCTGACTCCAGCATCACGATTAGATCTGCATCAACGATGGTTGATAATCTGTGAGCAACAATGAGTGAGGTTCTATCTTTCAACAATGACTTAGTCGCATTTTGGATTAAGCTTTCTGCTTCGCTGTCAATTGATGAGGTCGCCTCATCAAGAATCAATATCTTTGGATCCGCAAGGATTGCTCTTGCAAATGATATCAACTGCTTTTGACCCATTGATAATAAGTTTCCACCTTCACCCACATGGGTATCATAACCCTTTTCTAAATCTTTGACAAAGGCATCCAGACCGATTGCTTTTGAGGCATTAATAACTTCGTCATCCGTTGCCTCCAATCTGCCATACCTAATGTTTTCCATAATCGTCGTTGAAAATAAATGTGGTGACTGCAGAACATAACCTAATTTTTCGTGCAGCCATGAAACGCTTCTTTTTCGGTAATCCTTGCCGTCCATCAAAATCTCACCAGATTTTGGCTCGTAAAATCTTGATGTCAAGTTGACAATGGTTGTCTTACCGCTGCCAGTATGTCCAACTAAGGCAACACTTGTACCTGCCTTGATCTTCAAATTGAAATGATCAAGAATGACTTCATTGTCTTTATAGTAAAAGGTTACATCCTTGAATTCAATATCACCCTTTAACGGTTCCCAGTTTTCTTTCTTTTTATTGAACCAGTCACCATAAACTTCAACCACTTCATCACTATCTTTAATCTCTGACTCCGTTGAAATCAAATCAAGAACTCTTTCAGCTGATGCTTGTGCCTGCTGAAGCTGTGAGATGAAGTTTGAGAGCACAATCACCGGATCAAAGAACCCAACGGTTGATCTAATGAATAAATAAAGGGTTCCAATTAAGATTGCATTCTCGATTGCAAAATAAGTGCCGCTATACATGACGATTGCCACTATCAAGTAACATGCCATCAATAAGCATGATGAAAATAGCGCAGACAGTCCATTTGCTTGAATACTGGTTCTTTGCATCAAATTGGCTGTTTCATTAAACTCAAACAAGTTTTCCGATTCAATGACTAAACTCTTTGATGTTTTTGCACCATGGAATCCTTCATTGTATTTTGCAGTCAATTCAGAATTGTACTGTCTTGCTTGTCTGTGACGCTTCAATACTCTTTTTCTAAAAACAATGATTATTAGAAACATGATTGGCAATGCAGCAGTCACAATCAATGCTAACGGCCAATAATAAACATATAGAATGACTAAGGTAATAATCATTAATAAGACAGACCATACCAAATCAACTAAGCCCCATGAAATGACTTGACTAAGACGTCTTGCATCACTTGTCATTCTTGCCATAATCCAGCCTTGCGGTGTTTTATCATAATATGAAAATGGTAATCTTTGCAGTGTCTTAAATGATTCTTTTCTTAAGTGATAATTGACATTCGCCTCAATAATACCACCTTGATAAATAAAACCATAGACACAAATACCAAAGGCGAAAGCAATGAATATGTTGACATACGTGAATGCTGTAAAATAATCAAAGTTCTGTTTCGTGATCAATTCATCAATTGCGTATTGGTTCATGACAATCATAAATGCATCAAGTCCTGCCAATGCGATTGCAAAAAAGATCATCAAAAATAAATTCTTTTTATTTTTTAAAATAACTTTAAATAACTTGCCCCAAATGGGCAATGATATTTCCTTCAGCACATCTTCTTCATCTTGATTAAAATCATGCATGTGCCTCACCATCCTTTACAAATTGTAAAAACTCGGCTTCCAGTTTACCTTGGATAGCCCATAGTGCTTTATAAAGACCTTCTTTATGTGCAAGTTCTTTATGTGTGCCAATCGCTTCAACCCGCCCTTGGTTAATGACAATAATCTTATCTGCTTCTTTGGCTGTGGTAATGCGGTGGGTAATAATCAGATTGGTTGATTTATATGTTTTTTGCGCAAGGGCATTTCGAATCATCATATCGGTTTTATTATCAACCGCCGATAATGCATCATCAAAAATCAAGACCGGTTTTTTAGAAATCAGAACTCTGGCAATCGCTACTCTTTGTTTCTGTCCACCA
>CAZIZJ010000052.1:0-8164 GCA_964543675.1 uncultured Acholeplasma sp.
GCGTAGTATTTGTATCTAGCACCTAAATCAAGTAGTACCAAGTCACCTTGATTAAGTGGCATATTGTTTTTTTCATAGTGCAGGATGGTTGCGTTTTTGCCGCCAGCAATAATTGAACCAAATGACGGTACTGTTTGATGTTTGTTTAAAACATAATTGAATTCTGCTTCCAGTTCATGTTCATTCTTCACATGTTTCAATGAATCCAGTAACTGTAAATTAGCTTTTCTAGATATCTCGATTGCGCCTTTAATAGCATCAACTTCTTCGCTATCTTTAGTACTTCTTAAACTTGCCAGCAAAGGATGTGCATTGCCGATTGTTAAATGTGGATACTTTTTGGCAAACAGACTGGCATTTTTCTCACCAGCTAGTGGTTCAGCGTCATACTGCAATCTTTCAATATCGAAATAGACATGCTGGATAGTACCAAAAAGCGCACGTCTTGACTGTGTCATTAACGATGAAAGGAATTTATCAAAGGTGGCAATGTCTCTGACGTTTTCTAATTTGATGCCTGATATTTCTGCAGCTTGCTCAAACGATAATGTTTCACCAACCCATAATGCTTCTAAAGGATCACTTTTATGAATGAACAGGAAACTCTCGGTTACCAGTTTTGATTTGACCAAAACTAAAATTGCATTTTCTTGATCAATGCCCGTTAAATACCAAAAGTTTTTATTGACATGAAACTTATAAAACGCATCAGCCGATAAATGTGGCGCAGTGCCAGAATAAAAAACTGAAATGCTTTGGGATTCGATTAAATTAAAGTATTGTGTTCTTCTTTGATTTCTCACAACGATGCTCCTTATATGTTTTCTAACACTGCCAAAACTTCACTTGCGAGTGTCTCTATATATTGTTCTGCCTTTTGACGATTTTCTTTTCTAATAGAAAAATAAATTTTTAGCTTCGGCTCAGTGCCGGATGGTCTAAAGACGATAAATCCATCTTTATGCTCATATTTTAACACATCTGATGGTGGAAGTATGATATCATGTGGATTTTTATGACCATTAATGTAGTCAATCGTTTTTTCAACTTCAAATGATGGAATGTTTAAACCTTGATTTCTAAAATAGCTTAAAATCTTTTGAATCTTTTTAGCACCTTCAATACCTTTTAATGATATGTTTTTGGTGTATTCGACATAATAGCCGTATTTTTCATAGATTGATGCTAAATAATCAATGACTGTGATTCCTCTTGATTTTAAGACATTGACAATTTCAGCAAGAATATATACAGCTTGAACGGCGTCTTTGTCTCTAACGAAATCCTTTACTAGACTGCCATATGATTCCTCGCAGCCAAACAAGTAATTATCTTTACCACTGATTTTTTCTGCCTGTTCGCCAATGAATTTGAATCCAGTCAACGTCTCACCAATCTTTTTACCAAATGATTTAGCAATCTCTTTAATTAAGTCAGTGGTTACAATCGTGGTATAGACGAATCCATCAGGCTGATTCTTTTCACTTAATAAATAGTAAAGAACCAGTGCTGCGGTTTGATTACCATTCAACGTATGGTAATCATTTTGATGCTTAACGCTGACGCCTAGTCTATCGGCATCCGGATCAGTAACAAAAATAACATCGGCATCAAGTGATTTAGCATATGTTTTAGATCCTTCATATGCAGCATCTTCTTCAGGATTTGATGATTTGGTATTTGAAAATGCCGGATCAATTGTCATTTGTGATGCCAACGGATAGACATCATAGCCACTATCCTTCAATAATTTTGGGATAATTGGTGCACCCGTGCCATGCAATGGTGAAAAGACGATTTTAATATCTTTTTTGACGTCATGTACGGTAATCTTTTTGACTTCAGTCAGATAAATGTCATCTAATTTGTCAGAAATGATTTCAATTAAATCGTTACTGATCGTATCAATGCCAAATGGCGAAAAAACTGTATTAATCTTTTTAGTGACTTCCTCAGTTTCCTGAGTATTTAATTGCGCACCGGTTTCGTTATAAACCTTATAGCCGTTGTATTCCTTTGGATTATGGGATGCAGTCAGCATGATACCTGCCGATGCTTGATAGTATCTCACTGCAAAAGACAACATCGGTGTTGGTCTAAGTTCTTTATAAATGAATGATTTAATGCCTTGGGCTGCTAAAACCTTCGCTGCTTCAAAGGCATATTCATGGGAACCAAAACGATTGTCATATGAAATAGCGACTCCGCCTTGCTTGTTATGAGCCAGCAAGTATTTGGCTAAACCAAGGGTTGCTTTTCTAATGGTATACAGATTGATTCGGTTGGGACCTAAACCAAGAATGCCCCTGATGCCGCCAGTACCAAAAGAAATGTCTTGATGAAAAGCTTCTTCGATTTCCTTTTCACTCATTTTGCTTAAAGTTTCTCTTTCAGTTGCCAAGAGCGTTGGTTCATTCAGCCATGCTTGATAGATTGTTTGATATGTCATATGAAATTACCTCTCTAATATAAAGTGACTTAAAAAATAACCAGTGCTGGTTATTTATTTTTTAAATAAATGTTCAATAAACCTTTTAAGACCAGTCTAGGATCTCTGGTCAAATCTAAACGAATATGTTCTTGAAGCAGTTTTGAAAGTCCACCAGTTAAAACAATATTGAATGGTTCATTGACTTCTTCTTTAATCCGTCCGACCATGCCTTCAATCATCGTTGCTGTGCCAAAAATGACGCCAGATTGAATGCAGGCAATCGTATTATTGCCCAAATACTTTGGCGGCACCTTGAGTTCAACTTCATGCAGCAATGCAGTATTACCTGCAAGTGCCTTCACTGACAAGGCGATACCTGGTGCGATGATGACCCCGATAATTGTCTTATTTTTGACATAGATGAATTTGTTGGCTGTTCCCAAATCAATAATCAAGGTTGGTTCATCCGAATCAAGACCAGCGACATCAGCAATTAAATCAGCACCCACTTCTTTTGGATTATCGGCTTTAACAAAAATACCGGTTTTAACGCCTGGCTGAATAATTAACGGCTCTACATTAAAAAATTTCTGACAGATCTTCACCAATGATATGGTGACCACTGGCACGACAGAACCAATAACAATCCCCGTTATTTTTTCTGGATTGACAAATGATTTAATGGTAATGAAGTATTCATCTGGTGTCTTGTGCAGTTCAGTATTCATTCTAAAAGTCGACACGATTGTGTTGCCATCATAAATGCCTGTATATATGCTGGTATTGCCTACATCAAATAATAAAATCATAAAATAACCCTCTATGCTATATTTTACCTTGTTTTTTCCATTTTAAGTAAAATGGGTTCTTTTTTCTTTCATCTCTAACTGTTGATATGTCGTCATGACCTGGATAAATCTTTGTATTCGAATCAACTGTATCAATTAGTTTAAGAATGCTTCTTTTTAATTCAAATAGATTTCCTGAATAAAGATCGTGTCTGCCGACATCATTTTTAAACAATGTATCACCAGTAAACAAATACTGCTGATAAAGATAGCTAACTGATCCTTTGGTGTGACCTGGCGTATGAATCACTTGAATTTTTTGATCCGATAAATAAACAGTATCTTCATCGGTTAAAAGAACAATCTCTAACTCTTTTCTTTTATACGATCTTTTAATGTCATGATAGCCATTGTTTTTATCATCAAACAAGAGTGCTGCATCTGCTTGATGCACATAAATCGGTACTGCAAAAGACGATAATAAGTGCACATGATCACTATGGGCATGGGTAATTAGAACACCGTCAAGCATTTGGTCTCCTATCTTATCCAAAATAGCCTCGTAATCATGCGAGGGGTCAATCAGTAAACAACGGCCGAATCTGCAAATTAAATACGTGTGGGATACTTCATCTGTACCTTTAAAATGATAAAACATATATTAGAAAAAAAACTATACGACGATAGTTTATTTCTTTTCTCTGTGGATCGTGTACGTTCTTGTGCGTGGGCAATATTTTTTCATCTCCAAACGATCTGGTGTTGTCTTTTTATTTTTTGTTGTATGATAATTTTCTTGGCCACATTCTGTACAAACTAATTTAACTAAATCACGCATGAAACATCCCTCCAAACTTGCATAATAAGTATAACAAAATTATTAAGTAATTTCAACTCAAAAAACTACGTATTTGATAAATGAATTTCATAATCACATACTTCCTCATAAAATTTCTTTTCATGGGACACTAAAATGATGGTTCCGGGGTATTCAATCAGTGCATCTTTGAGTGCTGATTTTGCCAATTGATCCAAATGATTGGTCGGTTCATCAAGAATTAAGACATTTGATTTGGTGTTTCTGGTTAATGCAAACTTGACTTTGGTTTTTTCGCCACCAGATAATGTTTTAAGTGGTCTATTTGCCATTTCATAATCAATGCCAAATGATGCAAGTACTGTCATCACCTGTTTCTTGTCATAACTGCTGTTGGCGTGATGAACCAGTTCAAATGGTGTATACTTTTCTTCTAATTTGATGTCTTGTTCAAAATAGAGCAGTTGCGTGGTGTCAATCCATGAAAAGCTACCTGCCAATACTGGTATGGCATTGGTCAGCGTTTTGATCAACGTTGATTTACCAATACCATTTTTACCAGTAATTGCAACCTTATCTCCTTTGACAATCTTAAAATCAAGTGGTTCAACCAGTGGTTCAGCGTAGCCAATTGATAAGTCATTGACCTTTAGGACATCCCTACCCGTAGGTATGCCCATTAAGAATTTTATTTTAATGGTTTTATCGCTTTTCGGTTTGGCAATTCTTACAATTTTAGCAAGCATCTTACGTCTTGACTGAGCCATTTTCGTTGTACTGGCTCTCACGATGTTTCGTTGAATATAGTCCTCTGTTTTAGCAATGAATTTTTGCTGGCTGTCATATGATTTAGATTGTTGGTGATAGCGTAGTTCGCGCTCAGTCAAGTAAAAATTGAAATCGCCTTTGTATCTCATAATTTGCTTGTTTTCGATAGCGAAAACCGTTTTGGCAATACTCTTCAAGAAAAGTTCATCATGCGATACAACGATAAAAGTTTTAGTTAAACCATTTAAAAACTTGATTAACCATTCAATATGTTTGACATCCAAGAAATTGGTTGGCTCATCAAGCAGTAAGATATCAGCATCCTGTAGTAAAAGTTTACCTAAAATAAGCTTAGCACGCATACCACCTGATAAAATTGATATCGGTTCATCAAGGAGATCGATATCGAGTCCAAGTCCGTTCATGACGTTAGAAATGGTTGAAGATATTGCATAGAAATTGTCCTTTTCCAGTTCTTCTTCTAACGCGTGCGCGCGTTTCAATATCTTATCGTAATCAGATTCACGTGCATCTGCAATCGATTCATACAGTTGATGGATTTGTTTTTCCTTTTCAAAAAGCGGTAAAAATACATCATACAAATACGCTTTAACAGTTAAAGCAGGATCAATCAAAGCATACTGATCCAAATAACCGACTTGACGATAGTTGACCCATTCAATCAATCCCTTATCTGGAGTTAGCTGTTTATACATCAATTTAAGTAGTGTCGATTTTCCAGAACCATTCGGACCAACCAATACCGCATGTTCACCTTCAAAAAGACGCAAGCTTGCGTCTTGATATAAATTCTCGTCACCGTATTTAAATGTTAAGTTGTTAATTTCCAGCAGACTCATTTTAAAACCCTTCTTTTAATGCCTCTGATAAAGATGCTGCTGCAATAATATGCATATCCCATACTTTTTCTTTAGGATTTGTAAATCTAATTTCATTTTCATCATAATGATACATGAATGGTCCTTCGTGAGGATAAACAATGACTATTTTTTTGCCAGGTAACTTTGAGAAAATGGTTTGATCGGTAAATTGCTTCGTATCACCAAATCTTTTTTCCCAAATAGTCTTAGAGTTGAATGTCAGTTTAACGCCTTTGCCGATTTTAAATAGTAGCACTTGATATGTAATCTCATTGTACGTATACTGCATGTAGAGTCCTTCTTCTTTAAGTGTGCCATAGTCCTCTAATGTTGATTTAATTTTTTGAACCATTTTTGATTCGTTTTCTAAGTGTCTTTTTACAAAATAATAGGCTGAATATATTGAAACAATCAAAACGATGATAATGATCAAATAAATCAAAACGTCCATTATATTTCCCTCACTTTCACTTCGATTAGATGATAGTCTTCAAACAAACAGTCATAGTGATAACGATTGTCTTTATCAATGACATTATCGATGAAATAAGGAATATTGTATGATACGCCAATATTATCTTTTCGGTTAATCCAATCAATCTTTTTCCAATCAAGAATACCTTCATCAGTAATTTTTGGTGTTTGATAGGCAAAATCATTTGGCAGTTCAATCAAAAAAAGATGCAATCCACTTGAGGATGCCATGAATTGATCATTCCAGGTGACGATGCCTTTATCAAACACATTTTCGTGATTAACTTTTATATTAGTTTCTTCAAATACTTCTCTTAAAATACATTCTAATGCAGATTCATTGTTCTGTCTTTTACCGCCAACACCGTTCCACATACCCATCCATGGGTGTTTAACTCGGTTAACCATTAAGACTTCATCGTTTCTTTTAAGAAAAGCAAGTGTATATAAGTATTCCATACTTTGTTTCCTCTTACCTGTGTTATTATAACATTTTTGCACAAAAAAATAGAGTTTTATCTACTACTAAGGTCAGTAAAAATGCGCTATTTTTTTTACATATCTTAGGTAACAGCCATAAAACTCTATTTTTAATACGCCTCTTTTTAATTTGGTTAGGGAGAACCAATGTACGAGAGGTCAGTCTTGAATGGGAGAGATCCAAGACAAAATGCAATTTTGGTAAAACAATTTATTAAATCGTCTTTTCGCCGTTAAAAAGAACGTGTCAAAAACGATGTTAATTTACAAAAATAGATGATATAATAAACTCAAGGGTTACGGGTTTACTGGACCTGCAGCTGGAACCATATCTGGATCGCTAAAATCAGTAAAATCTACTTGAGTTGCTTCTGTTCTTGATGCACTAAAATCTTTACCTGAATTGTAAGATCCAGTCACAACGAACAACGCTACTAAAACTAATACGATAATTGATAACATTTTTTTCATCAAAATCACCTCTGCTCTTATTTTACAAAATATTTTAAAAAATGCACACGACATATATGTCGCATAATGAAAGGACAATATTTATGCCTGTTGATAGTTCAAAAGAACTAGCCTTGTTTCTAGAAAAAATGCGATTCTTGCGCGGTATTTCTCAAGAAGATTTTACCGACGGCATCATTTCCAATCGTCAATATCAGAGATATGTCCGCGGTGAATCGCCAATGCCTTATCACTTGATCGATCTCTTTGCTGAACGGTTGAATGTAAAAAAAGAGTTATTGCTGCTTGAATTTGATAATCATACCCTTAAAGAAACTTTAAACATTGTCAATTATTTTTCTGCCGTTGTCAACAAAGATGTCGAACAAATTGTGGAGTTAAAATCAAAAATCGATCCCGATTACATTATTGATCCAGATAACCGTAAAACCTATAGGTTTACCAATTTGTTAGAAAATTATAATTTGAAAAAGATTTCTGTTGATAAATTCAAAACTGGAATCTCTGAGCTTATTGATTATCCAAAAATTTTATCTCAATCAGCAATGTCAATACTCGAAGTGACTGTTTTATCAAGAATTCTTGAAATAGTTTCTCCACAAGAACAGATTACAATTGCCAAAAAAATTGGTGGTTTCCTGGAAAACCCCGATTTAGTTTGGTCCGGGAATCAAATCATAACTTTCAATGTTATCATCTTTCGTCTGGCAAAATTCTATGGCGTTCAGAAAGACTACAAAAATGTCATCAACTACTGTAAATTGGGTATAAAATTCAATACTCGGACAAAATCGTATAATAATCTTGATTATTACTACTACTTTTTGGCACTTGCAAACTTTCGCTTGAACAATCTTGAGGTTTATAAAGAGTTTCTTTATAAGTGTTATGGTGCATTGATTGTCAATAATTCACCATCAAGACTGCAAAACTTTACACAAGTAATTGAAAAAGATTTCAACATAAACTACAAACAATTCATTATTGATTATCTAAAAGATAAGCCTGGTCTTTAAAAGCCAGGCTTTTTTCATGATTTAGTAATTGTTTTTTC
>CAZIZJ010000053.1:0-8057 GCA_964543675.1 uncultured Acholeplasma sp.
TGGCAGAGAAGTTCCTTTAGCACATTCAACAAGAATACTTGCTGAATCACCTAAGGTAGCAACCTACGACTTAAAGCCTGAAATGTCAGCTTATGAATTGACCGATAAAGTGATTGATGTCTTAAGAACTAAAAAATACCAAACCATGATCCTTAATTTTGCCAATCCAGATATGGTTGGTCACACTGGCTCGATTGAAGCAACCAAGAAAGCAGTTGAGGTGACTGTTGAATGTGTTGGTAAAATCACTGAGGTCATTACCAAAGAATTAGGTGGAGTCGCTATTATCTTAGCAGACCACGGTAATGCCGAACAAATGAGAGACGACAAAGGTAACCCACATACAGCGCATACCACCAATTTAGTACCTGTCATTATTACCAAGCATTGTATAAAAGTAGCTAGTGGTGCGCTTTGTGATGTTGCACCAACATTACTTGATCTTCTTGGCATTAAACAACCAGCAGCAATGACTGGTAAATCACTCATTATAAAATAATTCAAAAATATAAGGAGCATGCAAATTACTGCATACTCCTTTTTCTATGTCTTTTAAACTTTTCTAATTGGATGTCTTAAAACTGTTTGTCTCTTTGACACTTCTGTTTTTCTTGGATCACTAATATATATTTCATGATGGTATCTGCTGTCTGTAATATCGATTGCATATCCCTGACTTATAGCAAATGCATTCATTTCTTTAATGGTTTTAGGTTCATCATCATAGGCACCAATATGCATCATTTGTACACATAAACCCTCATCGTAGACAAAGAACTCTACTTTTGAAAAATCAGTCTTCTTTTTTTCGGTTGCTGTTTTTACTGCCCAGTCAAAATCGGTCTTTGTTATGAAATCAGGTAATCTAATTAAAGATATCCATTGAAATGAGTCTTTGGTGCTGTAATCAACACCTTTAATATTTTCTTGCCACCAAAAACCTTCCAAAGGTGGCACAACATACTCAAAGAATCCATCAATCTTATAACTACCTTTATAACTCATCTTAAGTGTGTAGGCTATGCCATAAAGTAATTCAATTGCTTGATGGTACTCACCATCAACTTCATTTGGATTACCTTTTCCTCTGACAGCTAAAAAGTTCATTTTAGGTATTGTAATGATACAAGGTTCAGTTTTAGGTGAATAAAATGCTTTGTATTCTTTCTTATAATCAAATGGCATTGTCCAGTACCCCCTTATAATTATTTTAACATTTGCTAAAATAAAATTGTGAATTTCTATAAAGTAATGCTTAATTAATCTCCACCATAAAAAAAAATGACGGGGATGTTCCCCGTCTACGGTGGACCAGGGTCATAACGACCAGCCCAAATGCCGTGTGACATCTTCGCACTTATATTTTACTATATCATCAGTAAAAGTAAACAACTTAATTGATTATAATTGAAAAGAAATAAAGTTGTACGGCACTAAAATGTGACAAATTGTCACGGTTTCATTTGACTTAGTTCGATTTTTTGAACTGTACGATTTTCTCGTACACTACAATTTGTATCTATCATAATTGCTTGCACGCAAATAATTTTTGTTTTTGTCATGTGATAAAATCTAATTAGATGTTTTGAATAATACCGACTGAATTGCCTTCTATATCCTCAATGATTGCAAAAATCAATCCGAAATCAACATTTTCTTGTTTATCTAGCAGTAGCGTTCCACCATTTTCAAGAACATTTGCAATCGTCTGATCAATGTCTTCACACTCAATAATTACATGAGGTCGTGAAAACTCTTTTGTTTTTTTGGCAATACCACCATTAATGAATCCTGATTCTTTTGGTGTTTCATCATTACCGGATGTATGCACAATATTAAATGTTTCATCAATTTCTTGAATTTTCCATCCAAAGGACTTTTCATAAAAACTTGTTGTCTTTGCAACATCATCTGCTGGAATTTCAAACCAAACTACTTTTCCCATAATAACTAATCCTCCTCGTATAATATGCATGTAGGTCTGTAATTAGATTTGATCTACATGTTTTTCTTTTTTGAAAGAGTCCTAGTGTTATAATCAAATTAAGATATAACTAGGAAATCCGCTTAATCCCCCTGCACATCATGGTGCCCAAAAAGCTTGCGAACCTGCTTGTTTAACTTAGTCGCTTACCGGTTGTTGTTGCCTGCTAGTATCACTCAACTTTAGGTATAGCAGTGGCTTCTCATTTGGCGAGGTTGCGATTGTCATTCAAGGTTAGGACTCTTTCTTATATCTAATAACCTTAAAGGACGGTGATTCTATTGAATCCTACTCTGTTTGTCGGAATTGATGTATCTAAATCTTCTAATCAAGTCTATGCGATGACCTTTGATCAGAAGAAACTATTATCTACATCTATTCCTAATACTCAAGATGGTGCAGAAATCATGGAGCGTAAATTTCTTGATTTACTCGATAAAAATGCGTTGTCCAAGATTACGATTGTCTTAGAGTCTACTGGCGTTTATTCTGCCTATATTGCTACGTTTCTTTCTGCATCTAAATACTTAGCTGTATTTGATGTCAAAGTCTATATCATCAACCCTAAGATATCTAGAAATTATCGTAAGAGTTTTTCTGATATCGATAAGACTGATCCTAAGGATGCCTATATTCTAGCGGATATTGCTAGAGTAGATAGACTGTCTGGTTTAAAGCCTTTTAAAGGCTCTCAACGCGTTGCTTTAGAACGTTTGACACGTCATCGACAACACATTGCTGAGCTCTTATCCATTGAGAAAACTTATGCCTTAAATAATGTCTTTATGAAGTTCTCTGGCTTCACTAACGTATTTTCTAATAACTTTGGTACTACTGCAGTAGACGTGTTACTTGAATATAAAACCATTGATGATATCATTAATACTTCACTTGAAGATTTATCTAACTTCTTAATTAACGCCAGTCATAATAGATTTGTCGATGCTGTCTTGATGGCTGAAAAATTAAAGTTGGCTGCTCGTAATTCTTACCGCTTAGATAAACTTGCTTATGATCCTATCAATCTCTCTTTAGCTTCATCCATCAACCTCATCTCTTGTTATGAAAACGAAATTAAAGACATTGATAAAGCGATTCAAAGACAGGTGGTAGGTTTCTCTCAAAATCAATATCATTCCCTTCTTTCTATCCCTGGTATTGGTAAAGTTTACGCTGCAGGTATACTTGCTGAAATTGCTGATATTAATCAATTCGATTCTGATGATTCTCTTGCTAAACATGCTGGTATTACCTGGCGTCGCCATCAATCCGGTAAGTTTGAATCTGATGAAACCTCAATGACTAAAACTGGTAATAAATATCTTAGATACTTTATCATGGAAGCTGCCAATATCACTAGGCTCCATAACCAAGAATTTAAAGACTATTATCAAAAGAAATATAATGAAGTAACGACTCACCAACATAAACGTGCACTCGCCTTAACGTCTCGTAAACTGATTCGTCTTATCTATGGATTGTTGAGTTCCAATAGACTCTTTCAGTAAAATTTATTTATCTTATAATAATCTATCTCGTTTTTTGTTTTGCCCTAATTTCTGATGAATCATCATTATTTTGGTGATTTTTTTATTTTTTAGGTCTTGACATCATTACCGGTTGCTTTCTATATAAATCATTTTCTGTTTTTGGTTTCTAATAAATCTTTCTTCTTAGCATTGATTGTATCAATCATAATAAGTTCTTAGTGTCAATCACATCTGTAAGTCGTTCTTTACCATCTTGAGCAATCATTTTCAACTATCCGATTTTTTCGGACATTTCGTTTCCCTCTTCATCAAACACCAATACATTAACCTTTTTAGTCAATACTGTTCTGGCATCAATACCAATAAATCCTTTAACTCTAAATGGTTCATCACTTTCAATGCCTTTTTCATAGTAATTGAGTTCTTGAACATGCCAGTGACCGAAGACATAGGTTTTGTCTTTTGGATCGAAATGCTTTACAAAATAAGGTGTTTTGGCAAAGTTATACAAATACCAGCCTCTTCTATGTGAAAAGTCATAGCCAGCATGAACAAATACATAGTTTCCTAATTCAAAGGTATCTTGCATACGCTCTAACAAATCGATTAAATACGGATGTCTTTCTTTAATCGATTCTCTAATCATATCCATAGTGGTTGCTTTTTGATCTGAAAACTCAATTAAGGTATTGCCCATGCCATTGTATTTGACATTAAAGGTGCCATCATCTTTTCCTTTTAAGAAATCAAGTAAAAAATCATCGTGGTTGCCACGAATCATGATCAGTCTACCGATTCTGTCAAAGTATTTTAAAAAACCTAAAACATCCAAGTTTTCAATACCTCGATCAAAATTATCGCCCAATGACAGTAAAATATGATCTTCGTTTTCTAAATCAAAGCCTTTTTGTTCTAAAGCATCAACCAGTGGTTTTAAATTGCCATGTATGTCTGAAAAGACAAAGTACTTTTTCAAAACTATTTACCTCTATATGTCTTATTTTATCACTTTGAAAGAATAATCTCATGCATAAACATATACTATCGTATATAATAAAAGTAATAAGTAAGTTAGGACATAGATTATGGAACAATTGAAAAAGACAATACTTTATGATAAACACGTCAATCATGGTGGCACCATCGTTGAATTTGGTGGTTTTTTAATGCCACTTTACTATACAACGATTGCCTTAGAACATCAAACAGTCAGAAATGAAGTTGGCATGTTTGATGTCTCCCATATGGGAGAAATCAGAGTATTTGGTAAGGATACTTACCGATTTGTAAACTATTTGCTGACATCAAAAATTGAGTTATCACGCAAGATGCAGTATGCGCTGATTCTTAATCCGGACGGTACTGTGGTTGATGATTTAATGGTTTATGCCATTCATGAAGAAATGGTGATGTTGGTTGTTAATGCATCAAACATTGATAAAGATTATGCTTATATCAAGGATTTAGCGAAATCCTTTGATGTAACTATCATGAATGAATCAGACGGCACTGGTGAAATCGCACTCCAAGGACCAAAAAGCGAGGAAGTTTTATCTAAACTCTTTTCCGAGTATCCTAAACATTCGATGGAGTGGGATACCTATTTGTTTAAAGGCTTTAGTTATGTCATTTCTAGATCAGGTTATACTGGCGAAGACGGTTTTGAAATCTATGGTTCACAAGACGCAATTATTACTTTATGGGATAAACTGTTTGAACTAGGTGTTCAACCATGTGGACTTGGTGCTAGAGATACCTTAAGATTTGAATCGGCAATGCCACTATATGGACATGAAATCAGTGATGAAATCAATCCATTGGAAGCAGGACTTAGTTTCGCAGTTGATTTTACGAAAGATGACTTCATCGGTAAATCGGCACTACTTCTCTATAAAGAAAACCCACAAAGAAAAGTAGTTGGTATCGAGTTATTGGAAAGAAATGTCGCAAGAGCAGGCTATGAAGTTTATAATGATGATCAAAAAGTTGGACATGTAACTACCGGTTATTTATCACCAACTACTGGTGTGCCTTTGGCACTGGCACTTGTTGATATTGCATATGCCAAAATCGGTACCAATTTAACGGTTCAGATTAGAAACAAATCTGTCCCATGTGTTGTTAGAAATAAAAAATTCTATGATAAAAAGAATAAGGTCTGAGGAGATAAACATGACAAAAAATGACGTACTATATTTAGAAACACACGAATGGCTTCATGTAGAAGGAAACATTGGAAAAGTTGGTATTTCTTCTTATGCTGCCATGCATCTAGGAGATATTGTTTTCTTTGATTTACCAAGTGTTGGTCAATCATTTAAGCAAGGTCAAAGTTTTGCAGCTGTTGAATCCGTTAAATCGGCATCAGATATTTATTTGCCGGTTACCGGAAAAATAATTGCTGTCAACGATAAACTATCAACCAAACCGGAACTGGTCAATGAAGATCCATTTGATAACTGGATTGTTGAAATTGAAATTACTAATCTGGATGAGGTCAAATCATTACTTGATGTTGATGCATACGAAAAAACATTATAATCACTACTTTAAAGGGGACTAACCATGCATAAGTATTTGCCACACACGAAAGCCGATATTAAAGATATGCTATCCGTCATTGGTGCAGGCAGTCTAGAAGACTTGTTTGACAGCATACCTGAAAAACTAAAATACAAAAAATCATATCAAGTACCTAGTCAGTTATCGGATATTGAAGTTTCAAATCTATTAAAGGATTTATCAAATAAAAATAAACCATTAACTGTTTTTAGAGGTTATGGTGCTTATGATGTCTATACGCCATCAATTGTTAAGTCCCTTACCTCACGTCAGGAGTTTTTAACATCATATACACCTTATCAACCCGAGGTCTCTCAAGGTACACTCCAATACATCTTTGAGTACCAATCGATGATTTGTGAGATTACTGGCATGGACGTGACCAATGCCTCGATGTATGATGGTCCAACAGCAACCGCTGAGGCGATGTTCATGGCACTTGCTCAAACCGGTCGTAAAAAGATTGTTTATTCTAAAACGGTGTTACCAAGAATCATGGAAGTTGTTAAAACCTACGGTCATTACCGTGATGTTGAATTCATTGAATTAGCTGAAAAAGACGGTGTTACCGATTTTTCTAAGTTAGATGAAACACTAATCGATAGTGCTGCCTTAATACTTCAAAACCCCAATATGTATGGCATTATTGAAAACTATGATGGCATCGACCAAAAGGTCCATGATGCCGGTAGTCTATTTATCTTAAATACCGATATTTCTTCGCTTGCTATTTTAAAGACACCGGGTGAACTAGGTGCTGATATTGCTTGCGGTGAACTACAGTCGCTAGGCATTCCGCTTTCATTTGGTGGTGCATACGTTGGCTTTCTAGCTGCTAAGACACCACTCTTACGTAAGATGCCAGGACGCATTTGTGGATTGACTACTGATGTTGATGGCAAGCGTGCCTTTGTCTTAACCCTGCAAGCCAGAGAACAGCATATTAGACGTGCTAAAGCGAACTCAAACATTTGTTCCAATCAGTCGTTAATGGCTCTAAGTGTAGCAATCTACTTATCTGCCTTAGGTAAAAACGGGTTTGTTGATGCTGCCAGACTTTGTTTAGACGGTGCGCATTATTTGAAACAAGAATTGTTAAAAACCAAGCATTTTGAAGTATCTTTTAATCAACCTCATTACAAAGAGTTTGTCTTAACATCACCGATTGACCCTGCTGCCTTTGATCAGTATTTAATTGAACACGGCTATTTGGGTCCAGTACATTTAGGTGATGGCAAGTTCTTATTTGCAGTCACTGAAAAAAGAACTAAAAAAGAGATTGATGCTTTTGTGAAAGTCGTAGGTACATTTAAATGAGCTACTACGACAAAATGATTTTTGAATTATCCAAGAAAGATCGCATCGGTCATAACTTACCTAAAAATGAGTTTGCCTCTACAAAGCTACCAAACCATTTACTAAGAACTGAATCTGCAGCATTGCCTGAGGTATCTGAACTCGATGTCGTTAGACACTACACCAATGTATCATCAAAGAACTTTGGCGTTGAAACTGGTTTTTATCCACTGGGTTCTTGTACGATGAAATACAATCCTAAACTTAATGATGAACTGGCATCACTACCAGGTTTTTCAAATCTGCATCCACTACAGCCTGCAAATGTGTCCCAAGGATTTTTACAGGTCTATCACGATTTAGCGTTATATCTTTCTGAATTAACTGGCATGGACGCTTATTCATTAAACACTTATGCTGGTGCCCACGGCGAACTGGCTGGCTTAATGATCATTAAAAAGTATCACCAAAAAAGAAATGACTTCAACCGAAAACTTATTGTTGTTCCAGATTCTGCTCATGGTACCAATCCAGCATCTGCGACTGTTTGTGGCTTTGACGTTTTAGAGATTAAATCCAATCCGGATGGTACCGTCAATTTAGAAGCATTAAAAGCAGTCTTAAATGAAACTGTTGCTGGTTTAATGCTTACTAATCCTAATACGGCTGGCGTCTTTGAAAAAGACATTACAGAAGATATCATTGAACAGGTTTTTCTTTCTTTT
>CAZIZJ010000054.1:0-8010 GCA_964543675.1 uncultured Acholeplasma sp.
CGCTCGCTAATGATTTACCTTCCAATGTTGGATTCATGAAACTGTAAGGATACCAGTTGGTCCACGGTCCAATAGCTAGTATAATTCCGAAATAGAGCAGCGGTAAAATCAATGATACCCAAAAATGATACAGTCTAATGCTCGGTGTTACAAGCAGAAAATAGAAAACTGGATATAATATCGGATTGATTGTATGAACAACATGTCCATCAAACGATAAATTTCCATCGCTTAATAACCCATGGTAAATAATGCCTGTCATTAGGATTGCTACTAAACCAATGACACTTAAATATTTGAACCATTTTGAATCCTTGAAATTCAGTAAGTATAGTCCGACAATAACGAAAATTAATATATTAGATATATTAGTAAACATTCTAAGTCTGTGAAAGATCGTTAAGAACTCTTCATTGAAGAATAGCTGAATCACTGCATAAAAGTGAAATAAAAATATAAAGCCAGCCACAGATTTTCTTGCTACATCATTGTTGCGAACTGAAGTAATAAAATTTTCTTTCTCCATAAATTCTCCTTTTAACCATAATTATACATGGTCTAAGGATTAAAATAATAAAAATTAACCTCTTTTCTTCTTGATAAAATATACGATGCCAAAACTAATCATTAAGGTAACAACTGAGACGCTCGTTATAAACCATGGCTGCGCATACCATATTACTTCTTCAGTTATAGTTGATTCTATCGCTTCGTTTACACGAATCAATGTTTGCAGATTCGTTACTTGGGATCCATTTTTCGCACTTAAATGAATGCGATAAATACCTGGTTTATTTTCATTGTTTAAATACTCATTTAAAGTGATGCTTAAGGATTCATAAGAAAATGGAATCTGATCACTGATCATTGATAATAGCTGAGTCTCATTAAAAACGGTTAAAACAGTCGTTGTTATTTGTGACAAATTAATGTAAAAGACCGGTGGTATCAAGTCGGTTACTTGAATGGTTACATGATATGTACCGACATTGCCGCTTTGATCAGTAGCAGAAACGACAATTGAAAATTCACCTTTTTGATTTTCTGAATAGTTACTTGATTGAACCACTAAATTGATTGGCAAACTGTCCTTTTCATCAAAAACTGTTAAATTGGCTAAAATGTCTGCCATCGTTAAACGATCATCCACCGAAATAGTATAGTTGTTGATTCCCGAAATAATCGGTGGTACATCATCAATGACATGTATCACTTGGACTGCTGTTGATGAATTACCAGATGCATCGGTTGCCTGCAAGACAATTTGATATGAACCGAGTTTTGTTTTATTGATATCATAACTGTTTGATATAACTGTAATTTCAATATTATCCATATCACTGACATTGTCGTAAACTTCCAAATTACTAATGATTTGATTCACACTATAAACATCTTTGTAACTTACATGAATTACATTTAAAGGTGCAATCGTTGGACTAGTCATATCTCGAACACTGATAGTATAAGATAAATATGATTTATTTTGAGATGAATCAGATGCCATCAGTATGACACCATAATCACCAATAATGTCTTCATTTCCACTGTATTGATCCTCATAAACTACGATGTTTTCAGTGACGTTACCATCGTAGTTGTCCCAAGCAAGAAACAATTCGTTAATGTCATCCATATCAATTGGATTGTCGATATCAGATATGAATTGCATATCATTACTGGCAAGCTCATAATCAGTCGTCCCTGAGAAAAACATTCGATTGCTTGGATCAAACACGATATCATGTGATACACTTTCACTTCTGACTGTTAGATAACCATCCCTCGCACGAAGCGTATCAATTTCAATGTAATCGAAATTCTCTACTGTGATTATTATATTACTGGTTGTTCCATAGGTTACAGTAAACTTGTCATGCAGTGTCTTGTATCTCACAATAATGCGTGATAAGTTATCAACATATCTAATATCTATATTGACATCATCTTCAAATGTCACATAAGTCAAATTGTTTGATACCTCCATACCAAACCCCGAATAACCACTTATAGTTTGTATCGCAACCGGTACACTACTATAAGCATATGTATCTGGCACGTACTGAGTAATCCATAATAATGCCATCATCAAAATCAAAACCTTTGTTTTCATAGTCTTCTCCTTTTTAGATCTATATACTATAGTAGAGAAAAATGATGCGTTTGACTTTTATTTTTTTTGATTGACAATAAATAATGCTTGTTATACAATGAATATGCGTAAAAAATGCGCCTATAGCTCAGTTGGTAGAGCAACAGACTCTTAATCTGTGGGTCCACGGTTCGAGCCCGTGTGGGCGTACCATTAAATTCAGTATGAAGAATTGAACATTATTGTTTGATTCTTCTTTTTTTTAGTAACGGGATTAGATTGCGCTTAAATTTGAATAGCAAGGGGAAAAAAGCACATAGTGCTCAATTCATTTGACATAACTTTCGGGTTTCACCATTTTCTCTAATATTTCTCTAATCCATTTGGTAATGTATTTTGTCTCATCAAGCATTTGATGCTTCTCATCTTTTGATAATTTTAGTTTCAAGGTATTTATCACATCATCGGTCATATAATCTTGTCCCAGTGCTTTAAGCGCTGCAATGATCAGTGCAGTTTTATAAGGTAGTGAACTAATATCTTTGTTTGCACGATGTAAAAAATTAATATGATAGCCATTGATGTCATAAGATCTATATGGTCCATCACTTAAATATTCATAAGCAATTGGAACTTGGTTAGATAGTCCTAATATATTTAATGCCGTCTGACCATATGGAATAATGTTCCATCCAAAATTTCTAGCAATTGCTGCTGCTGCATTTTTTGCATCAAATGGTAATTGTTCACCGGTTAAACTGCTATATTCTGGTAATAAATATAATCCATGCTTGATTCGCTTAATGAATTTTCTTTTTGATAGTAATGATAAATTTTTTCTAACGATCTCATTGCTGGCAATATGTGAGAAGTCAGATGCAACAAAAATACTGCCTTTATGACTTCTATTTATAGTATCTTTAATCTGTTCTAAGTAATTGATTTCATTCATACGCTCTTCCTCATTCACATATATTATACATTTTTTGTGAACGATTACAAGCATAACACTTACTTTTACCATATATAAGTATGTGCAAAATATGCACTAACTTAATTTTTACTCAATTTTTCATATCATTACTTAATGCTATTTTCTTTATAGATAATTTGTCTGTTGTTTTTTTATTAAATCAATTATTTTTCCTTCTGATGTTTTACCGACATTTTTAACGACATTTTTAACGACATTTTTAACGACATTTTTAACGACATTTTGAGCGACATTTTGAGCGACATAACTATTTGTAATCTTTCCATTTGCTGCAGTTTGTCGGAATTTCCGACAAACTGAACTTTCATCTAATTCGCCTTCGAAAAAAACTTTTTTAAGATGTCCAGTTACAAATTCGCGAAATCCAGAACAATTTATAGAAAGAAAAATGAGATTAAACATCTCATTTTTTCCTTTAACTTACATCGTTAGTTATCGAATTTTCTTACCTTTTTCATAGTATTTATTCGCCATAAAACTATACTCAATTTGACCATTTTTGAGGATCATAAATCCTTCTTCATGAATCGTATAAACTGGTCGTTCATTATAATGACTGACCCTTCTGATGCTCTTTTTTTGCTGTTTTCGTCTTCTAAAATGAACTTCAACACCAAAACCTGCAACCAATCCGATACCATCACTAATCATGTATTTTTTGTAATCTCGATCTTTTGAAATGTGGAACCAATTGAATTGTACCATCGTACCCGCTGATGGTCCCATGAAAGTTTTATCCTGCTGACTTAAGTAATCAACTAAATTGTATTGTTTTAATCTTTCATGAAACAAATCTGGCGCGCCACCAGGTAAAAAGATGATATCAGCTTGATCAATCTTCTTTTTTGCATCTTTTTCATTGTCTTTGTTATAGATGATCCATGAAACATTTTCTGCTTTAATACCATAAACAAGTAGTGGTTCTAGAATATGCAAATACCATTTTCCTAGCGGTCCACTATATTCTGCTTCATAATCTGGTTGTCTAAACCCAGTATTAAAAAAAGAAAATGCAATCACACATATCTTAGATTCTGGCTTGATATAGGTTTTTAGTTGATTATAGGCATAATCTTTATCATAGATTGTTCTTGAACTTAATATATTTATCATAATACTATTGTATCAAAAAGATAAAAAAAAGAAACATCTTACTTTAAAGATGTTTCGCAACAAGCACCAATCGTTTGATCCTTTTTAACTTTCTCAATTAAATGAACAATAATTTCTTCATCGAGCATAATACCAACCAGTGAGTTCGTAATACCTTTGTTTAAGAAAGTTTCTAACTCATCAATTTGACGTAATTGTTTTTCAATTTGTTTTTGCAGGTTACCATCAACAATCGCTTGTTCATGATCCATAACCAGTGCCAACATAAATTCTCTGTAGGCTTTAATATGATCAAAAAGTCCATCCACACTCATTTGACGCAGTGCATCAACTGTTGGTTGTTTTTTCTTTACATATTCAGTTTGTAGCCATTCTTTATATGCTTTTTCGGTCATTCGAGTGTCTTCCTCCCTTTTGATATGGCTGTATTTTAGCACTTAATCTATACTTTGTCATTCAATATGAACTGTGATAGGCTAATTATGTGAGTTTCCCACACATTTTGTGGATAAATAGTCATTTAAACAGCTTCTTTGTACATATAAATACACGATAATCATTAATAAAACTAAACTAAAACCCAATTCAAATTGAACTGCACCCCAAATATTCAACACAAAATAAAAAGTGTTAGAATACAAGAAAGGGGTGCTTTTCTTATGCCAAGACCAAAGGGACGAATAGAAAGAAAGAGAACAGTTGAAGAGAAATTAGAGATTATAGAAAGTTATCTAACGGTTGGATCAAGCGAGACTGAGAGAATATATCAAATAGATCACCATCAATTTTTAAGATGGCATAGATATTATCTTGAGGAAGGGGTTCAAGGTTTAGAAAAAGAAAGACGGGGCAGATCAAAAAGAATTGATGGTGTTAATAAAGGTCGACCACCAAAAATAGATAAAAAAGTAGAGGAAGATTTAATCGCTGAGAACCAGCGACTTCGGATGGAGAATGAGTATTTAAAAAAATTAGAAGCCTTAATTCAGGCAGAGGAAAAGAAACGCCGGAAATCAAAACTAAGGTAATCAATGAATTAAGGCAACAACATCAGTTTCCTCTCAAAGATTTATTAGGACTAGCTCATATGAATCGATTCACATATCACTATCATGTGAGAAGATTAACCAAAGGTGATAAATATAGCGATATAAAGGATCTCATTGGTGAAGTGTATGCAGCGAATAAAAGACGATACGGCTATCGTAGAATCACGAGTGCTTTACGCAAAGAATACGGCTTAATAATCAACCACAAGACAGTTTATAGACTGATGAATGAACTAGGTAGCCAATCGAGAGTCCGGATAAAGAAATATAGATCCTATAAAGGTGAGGTTGGTAAGATCGCACCGAATATACTTAATCGAGATTTTAATACCACGGGATTAAATCAAAAGTGGGCAACTGACGTGACAGAGTTTTCAATTGAGACCAGGAAGATTTATCTATCAACAATCATTGATTTATTTAATCGCGAAATCATCAGTTATGAAATATCGTATACACCAAATGTTAAATTCACAAGAGATACAGTCACTAAAGCTTTAACCAGATTGAAGGATGAGAGACCAATTCTGCACTCAGACCAGGGATTTCAATATCAGCATATGAGTTATCAGCGACTGCTTCAGGAAAATCATATTGTTCAAAGTATGTCTAGAAAAGGTAACTGTCTAGATAACGCAATGCAGGAAAGTTTCTTTTCAACACTAAAGTCTGAGTTTTATCATCTTGAAAATATCAAAACCAATGAGCAATTGATTCAGGGTATCCATGAATATATCGATTGGTACAATACAAAACGAATCTCAAACATATTAAAAGGCATGACGCCTATTGAATACAGACATCACGCCTTGAATTGAAAAACATTAATTAAATACCACTTATGTTGAAATATTTGGGTTCACTCTAAATCAACTGAATTGGGTTTTATTATTTTGTTATTTGTATAAGCTTTTATAATTAAATTAAAATCTCTTTGCAGTAAGCGGTACTAAGGTTTGATTGTCAACTGATTCCGGATACGAGTATACTTCCTCGCGTAATCGCTTAAACATGACATAAATTAGCCCTCTTTGAAGGTCTAGTCTTGTAATAACCCCTAAATCTCTTTCCCCATCAACACGAACACGCTCACCGATTAAATATGTTTCATTACTCCACGCCATATGTACACTCCTTACAATGTTTCTATCATTTATTATATCACACTCAAGAAAGAATATCTTTGAGTAATTTCCCAACTAAAAAACTATGGTCTGAATCACTTATTTTTTTAAACCATTGCAGCAATCCAATAAGCGCTTCATTTTCACTTAAGGCAATCAAATGATCAATATCATGAACAAATAATGGATGATCCTTTTCATTCAAATGGGTAAGCAATATTTCAGCTTCTTTACTTTTTGAAACAAACTGCTTAAAAGTCTCTAGTAACTCAGGTAATTTGATACTTGGTACTCTAATCTTTTTATCATTCAAGTCTTGGTTCATCTGATACATGGAAATGATTTGTTTCAACGTCATGTAATTTAAAACGTCTTGATATGCAGCGTCTTGCCATACATAGAGTTTCTTTAAAAGATTTAGACGCCACAAAAAACGGTTCCCAGAATCTTTTTTCAAGTTTTGTTCAGCCATGAATTTCTTTTCAATTAAATCAAGATCGCTTAAGTCAAAAGTACCATTGCTGCCTTTTTCATACATGGTTACTAAAATACCGGTTGTCTCTAGTTTTCTTGGCTGTCTGCCTAAATACGATTTCAAGTCGTTGATGACTTTTCTTTTTTCTACTTCATAAGCTTTTAAAATACTGTCAAAATGAATGGATTGCTTGTTTTTACTAATTTTTTTACCTTTAATGATATAGGTTTCATAGGATAGCTGGTCTCTAGTAATCTGATCATTTAAGATGATTGAAAAACCAAATGAACCATCTTCATAGTTTCTATTGGTCGGGTGCCCGACAACATCATTTCTTAAGAATTTTAATGCTCTTAAATTTTTGTTGGTATTGATATTGATATGATACTTGTATTTAGTTGTTGAAATAGATAATTGATACAGTGCATCAATACCAACAAACAATCCTTGTAGCAGTCCAAAGACGTCCAAGAGAATACCGCCTTTATCGGTTGTCTTTCTTATTTTGAAATTCTCAATCATCAAATCGACATGGTTTAAGGCAGACATTGCACTTTCTGCTCTAATCTTGGCATCAAATGATAAGTTATCAATGGCACTTTTAATCAGCAACATGTCCGCTACCCGCAATCTTCACTAACAAGGCATCCGCTGTAATACGCTTGTAAAGTGCACCTTCAACATATGTAACGCCTAATTTTTCTAAGACCTCTTTTTTATCCTTGGTCTTTACGTTTCTGATGACCAATGCCATTTGATGACTTTCTAGCATTGATTTTAACAACTTTATATAGTCACTCCACTTTTGATCGGTTTGCTTATCATCAAGATGGACCGCATTAAATGGATAGGATAAGGCAATCTCAACCGAGGTTGTATCAAGTCCAACCCCACTTTTAGCCAGTTCGTCAATCTGTGTTAAATACTGACTGGTTTTGATGCCATCGCCTTTAACTTTGAATCTAATGAATTCAAATGGTATTTGATATTTTTGGAATAACCCAAAGACAAACGGATTGAAATTAATATCCAAAAATGTCTCTTTTGAAACCGGAATGGTAATTTTCACTAACTTTTCAGTCTCTTTTTCAAGAATTGACAAAAACTGACAGACCATTTCAATATGATATTTTTCCAAATCAAACAATCGGTTTCGTTTTTTG
>CAZIZJ010000055.1:0-3264 GCA_964543675.1 uncultured Acholeplasma sp.
AAGCAACGATGGCAAGATAGTAATCACTAAAATGATGATACCGATTATCACTGATGAAATGACAAATGCTTTGGTAAACAGTCTTTTCTTTAAACCATATTTGATTAAATAACTAAGCTTCTTCATACTTTTTACCAACTTTCGCAATAAATATTTCAGATAAAGACGCTTCTTCTACATCAAATCTTCTAATATTGGTTAAGGTCTTAATATAATCAAAGACATCTTTTGAAACATTTTCGTTTTCAATTTTAATAATCCACTCATTAGAGTTTTTCAACACATCAAAAACACCAGGTATTTTCTTTAATGCTTTTTCATCCAAGCCATCAGCAATAACCATGATATTGTGTTTCTTAAAATCTTTTTTAATATTCTTGATTAATCCTGATAAAACCATCTTGCCTTTTTGTAAAACAACTAGTCTCTCACAAAAAGATTCAACATGATCGATTTGGTGTGAAGAAAAGATGATGATGCAACCTTTTTCTTTATACTCTTTAATCACATCAACAAAAAGCTGAATATTAATGACATCCAGTCCAGAAAAAGGTTCATCAAGTACCAAGAGCGATGGTTCATTGATTAATGCCGATATGAACTGAATCTTCTGCTGGTTTCCTTTAGATAGTTCTTTAATCTTCTTATTTTTATAATCGACGATATCAAAACGCTCCAGCCAATAATCCAGTCGCTCTAAAATGGTTACAATTGGCACATTTTTTAATTGACCAAAATAAAGCATTAAATCCTTAACCGTCATTTTGGTCAATAAACTGCGTTCTTCAATCATGTAGCCAATCTTATCAACCGTATCATATGAAACAAACTGTCCGTCATATTTCACGAAACCTGCCGATGGATAAAGTAAACCCATAATGGTTCTGAATGTCGTCGTCTTTCCAGCACCATTGGTACCAAGTAGTCCAAAGATCTCGCCTTTTTCTACTTCAAAAGATAAACTGTCAACTGCGATAAAATCACCATATTTTAGCGTGACATTATTTACTTCAAGCATAAATTTCACCTCTTCTTATTCTTAATCGCTTGTCAATAAGATTTACTAATCTTATATACATTTCTAAATCTATCATATCATAAATACCCTTTTTGAATTAAAGATTTTATCTTTAAGTATCTAAAATTTTGTAAACAAAAAGCAGTTTTCACTGCTTAGTGTATCTACTAAGTAAAATAATCAATTCAATCTCTATCATAGGTAACTTAATTGTGCTCTGTTAAAAATAAAATAGTATTAACTTTTTTTACTTTTACATCAAAGATTATTATTATGGTTAATATTGCAATTCCAATAAAAAACACAACTACATAATCGAGTAACTCAAAGCTATTTGCATTTTCTAACGATAAACATATTACTGTTGCAGTATATCCTACCATAAACACAGCAAAATATTTAGTAATTCTCTTAATAATCTTTATATTTATCATATCACCTTAATGTAAAATCCAATTGTGATTGTTTCTATTCTCATTAAGTATTGCATCAATTGCTTGATGGATATGATAACCAGCAATTATTCCATTTCCTATACTTTCACCGATATCATAGCCACGTTATCGCGCACTGGAAAACTAAACTTTCGATTCAGTCAAATTTCTTTTGAAATTCTGGTAAATACTGCTTTAAACACTCAATTAAATCCTTATTTGTGTATAAATATATATTGTCTTTTCTAAGCCTTGCTTTTGTTAAAGGTATTCTTTCAAGGCTTGATTTTGATATAAATATCCATTGTTGATAATTACCTTTTTTGAAATCTGAATAACTTCATCCCAATTGATTGTTCTTTTTAATTTGCCAAATATAATATTCAATTTTGTTCGTTGTGTAGTACTGATTTTCAATCTGCCTCGTCATCAAATAATTAACTTAATGTACGACAAGTCCATCACTAAGATCTACATACATTACAGTCCCTGGAGTTATGTGCCCGTAACCCAGCATAATTATCTCTAGTTCGGGTTTTTAGACTAAAACATCCCAGTAAAAACAACAAGTTAACTTTTTGATGTAATTTGGTACGCGATAATGTGGCTATTGGTATAGCCACATTCCGCGCAATTGTAAAACTAAACTTTTATCTATATAGATTCGTTTAAATCTTGCAGCTTTTCACATATGGCTAATTTTGTGTTTGGCAGATATACGCAATGATATATTTTACTTAACTCAGTGTCATCTGCTTTTATTTCAACCTCAATCAATTCTTCGTTGATATCCCTAATTGTTGGATAATAACTGTAAGTAGTCGGATCACCACCGTGAACTACTTTCCGGTATTTTACAACTGTTCCGATAATTTCCTTCAAGTTTCTAAGTTTAATAGCTTTCATATCTTTTAAAAAAGGTGTCAAAACTATTATGGTTACAACAAGCATTAAAATAAGAATAAGTGCGCACATGATGACTATCCAAAAAGATTCTAGACCTTTAAGATATTGTAAGAGTCCCATTATGAGTATTATAGAAACTAATACCACTATTGAAAAGCCTATAATGGCATTTGTATAAAAACTTTTATAGAATCTCTTTGTCAATTTTTTAACTATTTCATTGTTTTCAATCATATATTATCTTCCCAAATCCACTTAACGAGCCTCTAATTATTGCTTTCAAAGGATCAAGCTCAAGCCCCAATAGATTTACTTTTTCGTCAATTCTTGAAGTTAATGTTCTTGTAAAAACATCATATCCAAACTTGGCAAAATTAAAATTCGCTCCTCTTGTACCCATTTTCATTAACTGATTTAGTCCAGGTCTAGCGAATGAGTCTAACCCCCATTTTAATAATCCTTCAGCCCCTTTACCTTTAATGAGTCCACCAATAACGAATGCTACAGCATAATCCTCCCATGAACCAAAATTAATTGCCCCATGGAAATTTGATGACACACTATCAGATATGATCTTGTTTGCTACAGAAGAAAGTCCACCCTTTAGAAATAAAGCACTTCCTCCTGCAAAACTCCACCCAGCAACTGCACCAACCGATCCCCCAATAAATGCACCTGTACCTACACCAATCCAGTAACTCTCACTCCAAAGTTCTGCTCCATTTTGTGTTGCTGTATATCCGCCAAGCGCTCCACCAAGTAAAGCACCTACAACAATGCTTCCAATAAAAATTGATATTGCGAAATTACCGCTAGGATCAATCTGCATCACTGGAGTCATGTACCTGTAACCCAGCACAATTACTTCTAATCTGTGATTTTCAAATAAAACACGTTAATAAAGCC
>CAZIZJ010000055.1:3274-7378 GCA_964543675.1 uncultured Acholeplasma sp.
GCATCACTGGAGTTATATACCTATAGAGCGCCAAAATGATGATTTTTATAAATCATTGATGAAATGCCTTTATAAAGCCAAAAAGTTAACTTTATTGGTACGATTTAGTCCACGATAACGTGGCTATTAGTATAGCCACGTTATACGCGATTAAAAACTAAAACAATTTACCAATCATTTTTTTAAAATCTTCGAACCTTTTTCTTGTAATTGCTAAATGCTTTTTCCCAAATTATCATGTTATTATCGATTTCGTTCTTGTTATTCTCATAAAAATCATTATTAAATTTTAAAATTATCATATCCTCATATATTTCAGCAATGAAATTGGATATTCCTGATAGTATGACTTCTTTAGAGGATTTTCCTACTATGAACTCAAAGTGTTTATCCTCGTACTCATTGAGGTGAATACAATTAACCTCTGCCGGATATTCATTACACTTTTTATCCAACATACTAAAAATATCATCACTACTTTTGATTTGGGAAAAAAATACATACGTGTTATCGTTTCTTGATTCATCTTTTATAATCTTATAGTTTTTGCTATTAATTTCATCATAATTGATCCATTGATCATATATTCTAAACAAGTTAATTACCATGTTCTTATTCATTTTGAGTGCATCAAGTATATTGAATAATATTGAAAATGTATTATTTGTATTAAAATTATCAAACAAATATGAAATCTCAAAAATTCTTTTCATTATAAATTCCTCACAATATATTCTTTTCTATAATTGATTAATGATAGCTGGGATAAGTCCTGAAGCATGGTTTCTCATTTCAAAAATCATTCTAAGCGCTGGTTGCAGGTAACCATGATAATGCAATCCTTTCTGAATGCTTGCTTCAATTCTAAACGTATGCCCATTTCTAAAGAGAGTAAAGTTTCCTGATTTCGAACCAAACATCACATGTTTTGAATCATAGGTCCAGTTTGGAAATTGTCTTTGTGCCCATTTTGTTTTCCCCAAAAGTCCCAATCCTCTACCTGCTGCAGCGAATGCAGCTCCCATTAATGCTCCAGATCCCGCTCCAATTAGCGTGTCTATTCCAACCTTTCCCCAATCAATATTGTCATAGCCATTTGCTATCCCCTGTGAAATAAGGCTAAATCCGCCACCAAAAATTGCACCAGATACTGCTCCTCCAGCTGCACCGCCCGCAACAGCGGCCCAAAAACCACCACCTAAAGCTGACGTAACAGCACCACCTATTCCAGCAGTCAAAACTGATAAAGCAATAACTCCTACTACAATTACTGCTGTAATAGCTACCTTCTCCCAGATTTCGTTTGTCCAACTAAATGGATTCCACCACTCAGGACTAGTTCCGGTGCTATCCAAGTACATCACTGGATTGTTTCCAGCATATGTATATAAGTTAAATCCTGTTACCGCATCTGAATCCAAATAACTAATGTTATCTGCATTAATGAATCTGCCTGTTGTTGGATTATAATATCTAGATTGTAAGTAATACCAACCTAAATTTGCATCGTATCTATAGCTTCTATATCTGTATGGATTGATATCGTCAATATTCGATCCATTATCGTACTGATAAACAATATTTCCTAAAGCATCATATCTATATTTAGCTATTACATTACCATTAATATCTACCAGTTCAATTATATCACCTTGTAGGTTGGTAATATAGAAGTATTCTTGATTTTGATAGTTCATGCTTAGTAGTGTACCATCTGCATTATAAGTATAGTAAATAGTGTCGGCACCTCTTGTTTCAACCAAAACATTATATCCATCTACTACATATGTATACTGATATGCACCAATGCCAGATTTTTTATTATCAACGCGTACACCTTGATCGTTGTATTTAAAGAAAACCGCATACATATATCCACTTTTTCTAGCTAAATTTCGACCATCCCATTCAAAATTTGTAGCATATAAATATCTGCTATCTTCTATTTTAGTTACATTTCCTATTGCATCATATGTGAACTTTTCATAATGTGATAAAGTTGTGCCGTTATAGTATTCAATTTTGGTCAGTTGATCGCCCCAGTATATATTTTCATAGAACATTCTTTTTTCTTTGAGCACACTACCTAAAGTACCGGTTGTATATGCATATTCTTTAATACTTGTTACATTTCCTTGATGATTGTAAGTATATGTAAAAGTTCTTGAATATGAATTTTCATTTATTTTAATGTTTTCACGAATTAGTTGATTAAATCCATCATAACTATATTGATATTTCTCCAATTCGCCAACACCTGGTATACCAACAGAAATTTCTATAATATTGTTGTTTTCATCATATGTGAATTGATGCGTCTTTTGCATTGAATCGTTTTTCTGATATACAATTTGATATATTCTATTACTTGAAGTTCCGTTTGTAACAATATTTGGATCGCCAGGCGTATCGCTATAATACTTGATTTCTTTACCAAACGACAACCCCGTACCAATAACTAATTTCATTCGCCATAATCTTTGAAGCGAATCAACATCATATTCATACATTTGTTTTATATTTTTTCCGCTCGCCGTATATTGTGTATAATTATATTTTCCAGTATCGTAATTATATACATAATGTACGCCTCTTGACTTGCCTTTTATATCGTAATAGTAAGTCTCTAGATTACCATATGCATCATAAGCATACTTAATATCGTTACCATCTTTATCAGTAATCTTTATAGGTCTTCCTGCTAAATCATATGAGTAAAAGAAAATATTACTATTATGTATGTCTTTTAGAATTGTTAACCTACCACTAGCGTCATATTCATATTCAAATCTTGGCTTTTCTTCGCCATTAAATATTATGGATTGAATTTGATTTTCATCATTGTATGCAAATTCAAAATAGTATCCATTTCCAAAGGTTTGTTTTTTGATTAGTCCCGTTTGATATGTTTTACCATTGTAAAATCCCTGAATATATTCCAAATCTACATAATCATAAACACCAACATTTACACCAATAATCTGATTAAAATCATTGTATGTAAACTTATATTTATAGCCGTTTCTTTGCATATATTCAATTCTGCCATAGTCATCATATTCATATTTTTTTTGTATTGTATTTCCACTTTCTATATCCGTATACTTATTCTCAATGATTTGTCCATACGGTACTAAGTTGGTTGGTAATACTTTAACAGAAATAAAGGGAGTATCTGCAATTACACTAAAAACTTTAGCGCAATTGTCAATTATTCTCCCTAATAATTAACTGTTAATCTATTTTCATATTATCATTTGAGTTAAAACATTGCAAGTAAAGTTATAATTCAACTGAGGTCAACTGAGGTCTATATGAAAAATCCCTCAAAAGAGGGATATTACAAATCATTTATATTTATTTTTTATCAGCAATTTGCTCTTTAAGTAATTCAATGAATTTCTTGATTGAAACTTTAACTTGCTGTTCACTACCATATTCACGATAAGTCACTGAGTCACTAGATACTTCATTATCACCGATGACTAACTGATAAGGTATTTTTTGAGTTTGAGCTTCCCTGATCTTATAACCTAGTTTTTCGTTTCTGAAATCAGACTCCACTCTAAAACCAGCTGCACTTAACTCTGCATGCAGTTTTCTAACGAAATTACCATGTGCGTCAAGTGACACAGGGATCAGTTTAACCTGTACTGGTGACAACCATAATGGGAATGCCCCTTTATATTCTTCAATCAGATAGGCAACAAAGCGTTCAAGCGTTGATACAACACCACGGTGGATAACCACTGGACGATGGTCATTTTTACCATCTTCACCGACATAAGTTAAATCGAATCGTTCAGGCAACAAGAAGTCTAGTTGTACAGTTGATAATGTTTCTTCCATACCTAAAGCCGTTTTCACCTGGATATCGACCTTTGGTCCGTAGAATGCTGCTTCGCCGACTGCTTCGGTATAAGGCAGTCCAATATCATCCATAACGCGTTTTAATTCAGCTTCTGCATTATTCCACATGTTATCATCATCAAAGAACTTCTCGGTATCATTTGGATCTCTATAGGAGAGTCTAAATGAATAGTCCGTAACCTTAAAGTCCTTATAGACTTCAACGATTAAATGAATAACTCTTTTGAATTCGGC
>CAZIZJ010000055.1:7388-7885 GCA_964543675.1 uncultured Acholeplasma sp.
ATTTAGCAAGAGATAACTTGCAAAATATATCATTTTAGTTGACGTGCGATTAAAATGAAATCTGTGGCTTTTATAACACTTGATATGATATTGTTTAAATGTGTTTTATAATTTTTCTATAATCTATTGCTTTTCACTTTAACGATGATAAATACTATTTTTATTTAATAGACAGTTTAATAATCTTATTTCCTTTACTCACATCCTAATTAATCCCTTCAATAATCAAATGAATAACTCTTTTGAACTCTGCTTCAATCTGATCTGGTCTAACAAAGATATGGGCATCATTTAGAGTCATTTCTCTAACGCGTTGAATACCAGATAAAGCACCTGATTTTTCATATCTGTGCATCATGCCTAACTCTGCCAAACGAATTGGCAAGTCTCTATAGGAATGTAAATCCTTTTTATAAATCATCATATGGTGAGGACAGTTCATCGGACGAAGAACAAGCTCCTCATTGTCCATATCCATTACAGGGAACATATCTTCT
>CAZIZJ010000056.1:0-7760 GCA_964543675.1 uncultured Acholeplasma sp.
GATTCAAAAAAATTGGATTCATCCTGCAGGCATCCAACTTCATTCCGTTTTTAAATGTTAAAGATCAAATGGTTTTATACAACAAGATTGATAAGACAAAGCCCGATCTTATATGGATTGATTCATTATTTGAAAAACTGGACATTAAAAAACTAGCCAGCAAGTATCCAAATGAACTTTCTGGCGGCGAACGTCAAAGGGTTGCTATTGCGAAAGCCTTGTATCATAATCCGTCGGTCATATTTGCCGATGAACCAACAGCAAGCCTCGATACAAAACGTGCATTTGAAGTAGTTCAGCTTTTGGCACAAGAAACCAAGGCACAAAATAAAGCGACTATTATGGTCACGCACGATGAAAGATTAATTGAGTTTTGCGATAAAGTTTATTTAATTATTGATGGCGTGATGAAACAAGTGAAATAAAAAAGGCGATTGGCATCGCCTTAAGCTATATTAAAGTAGTTCATGAATAAATCAATGTGGTTTCTGAAGAGTGGTTCAAACTTGGTAAGAAATGCATCTTGATCTTCAGTTAAGAACTTTTCATAGAAATGATAGACGAAGAAGGAGTGATACATTTTGGCAGCCAATTGTGGATCTTCTTTTTTCATTAAACCTTTATCCATTAACGATTTAAAGTAATAGCCATATGCTGTTCTTGGTTTTTGAACAAATTCAGTGTGCAGCAAGTCTCTTAATCGTTTGACGGAAAACTGTTCAGGGATTAGTAATTTAGTCAATGTATTGATTTCTGGTTTTTCAAAGAAGTTATTCGTTTCAATTGAAATGGCTGTAAAGAAATCTCTAGGTGCTAAATCAGTCCTTTTGAAGAGTGGATATACGTGGACTACCATTTCAGCAATCAATGCACCGGCGATATCCATTAAAATATCTTCCTTGGATTTATAGTGATTGTATATTGATGAGGCTTTAATGCCGACGCTTTTAGCCAAATCTCTCATACCAAGATTTTGATAGCCATGCTCTGAAAACAGTTTGATGGCGTTTTGGTATATTAATTCCTTCGTTGACATATAAACCTCCTTAAACGAACATTGTTATACTTTCATTCTAATCACTGTTAGCATTTTTGTCAACCACATATATCAAGCTATTTTGTTAAAAGCGATGGTTTAGCAAAAAAAGACGGTTTTTCGTATTTGCAAATCAAGTGCATCTATGATATTATAAGTATAATTTTTTATGGGGTGAATGAAATGAAACGTATACTTACTATATTTTTGCTAATCTTTTCCACACTGATTTTAATCGCATGTACTGATGATGCAAACACACTGACATTTGAAGTGATTTTTGATTCAAATGGCGGTACTGAGGTTGAATCACAGACGGTTGTATCAGGAGAAACTGCTACCGAGCCGACTAATCCTACAAAATCAGAATACATTTTTGGTTATTGGTATGTGTCAGACAGTGAGGTCTCGTATGATTTTAATACACCAGTTCTGGCGGATTTGACACTTTATGCGTTTTGGGAAGACATTCCAGAAAATGTTTATTCAGTGGCTTTCAATAGTGACGGCGGTTCAGCTGTCGCTGACCAACTGGTTGTTGAGGGCGGATTCGCTTCTATTCCTGCTGCACCGACCAAAGCAGGTTTTGAATTTGTTCACTGGTATTTAACGGATCCAAATACGCCGTTTAGTTTTGCAACTGCAATTACTCAAAATGTTACATTGACTGCAAAATGGGGTGAAGCTGTACCTGAGATATCAGCACAAGAAAAAATAGCTGCCGATCTTGCAGCCATCCAAGAAGCATTCGTCGTGAGTAAGTATCAGCGTTATATGCCGGCAAGAGGACCGGTATACAACACAAATATCAGTTGGACGAAAACGAGCAAGTACATTTCTAATTCAGGCATTATCTTACCGGTGCTAGCTACTGAGGAAGAACATACAGCGACACTGACTGCAAGATTTACTGTCACAGGCGCACCAGGCGTTAGTGTTGAACAAGATTTCTTTGTTGAGTTAAAGCATGCTGATCCAGTTGAAATAGCTGAAACACGCACTGTTCCTTTTACCAATGTTACGACAGAATATAATGTTGAAGATTCTGAGTTGGCACTTTACTTCGAAGATGGTGGTTCAGTGCCATATGTGAAAGTTGTTGATTTCTTTGAGTTATTGGCAGGATTTATTGACCCGCAATATGAAATGAATTATGTTAAAACCGGAACATCACTGACCATTGAATACCGTTACTACGATGAAGAAGCGGATTTATCCGATGATGATTTTGATGGATGGTATGATCTAAGCATTGTCATTGATTCCGAAGAAAATACTTTATTTACACCAGATCCTGGATTTTATTGGGGATATGTCGTTTCAACGGCAACCAACTTTGGCAGACATATTGGTTATGACAGAAACAATGAAGGTGCAGTATATGAAGAAGGTCACGACTTGATTTATGATCTTGGTCTATACGGCATGGATATTGTTGTTTATGAAGATGAAGTGCTTGTTCCTTACTATATTGCAAATCAATTGTTTGCAGGTTCAAGCTATTACAACGTTTATTACAACTATGATGGGTTATACGGCATTTATTCGTTGCCTAGTTCTGGAACAGATGAATATACTGCTATCCGCAATTCTTCTAAAAACAATACTGCAGTTCCAGTAGACTTATTGGTACATACGTTCAACTTCTTGGCATTTTCATTAGATTACTTCTATGGATTGCAAGAAATCATGGAAGTTGATACGTATTATGATCTATTATTTGCAGCAAAAGAACAAATGCTTAGAACGGCGGCGAATCAATTGGATGTTGCCATCGGAGATTTTTTAGTCAAAACTTTAGATGAGCCACATACATCGTATGGTTATCCGGGTTATTACAATAGAGCGACCTATGGCGGACCATCCTATGGCTCCTTACTTAACTATGGTCCAAGATTTGTCTCATGGTACAATCAAGGCTTGATTGCTACTGACGCACAAATTGGAGTGAAGTGGAATGTTCCTTCCACTTGGTCAGGATGGAATGTTACCCATCCGGATCGTCCGAACTTCTGGTTTCTGGATGATGCGAAGACATCAGTTGTATTGTCGCTTGATCGTTTCGCCACATCAGATATTGAAGAAGATGATACTTGGAACAATGCATACTTCAATCATATCTTTGATGTCGATGAATCAGTAGAAATCGTTCCAGCGTTATTAGGAGCAAGCAAGTATTTCTTCTATAACAGATCAACAAATGAATCTAAAATCGCGCATGTACTCATGAAATACATTACAGTCAACGATTCGGAGCTTGTTCGTGAGGCGCTTGAATCCGCAGGGTATGTACTGAATGAAACAAGCAATCAGTATGACAAGACAATCGGTGATGTACAATATACAATTCAATTTATCTACAATAGTTTTTACGAGTCATTGGTTCTAGCAGTACAACAAGTTAAAGCAGATGATGATTATCCTCAGCTGTCAGCAGTCGTATTTAATGTCATTACTGCAGATACAGCTGTTTACATGGAATACATGATGGATAAAATTCTAGAAGAATCACCTGCACTTGAAAACATTATTCTTGATGTCACCTGGAATACAGGTGGTAATGTCGGCGCGCTTTACCGTGTTGTTGGATTCATAACCGATGAACCATTCAGAGTCAGTCGCATTAATGGCGACACAGGCAGCAAATCCAGTAGTTTTGTTGTCATTGACGGTGTGCCGAACTATAAGCATCTCAACTGGGCATTATTGACGACGCCAACGACATTCTCTGCAGCCAACTCACTAGCAATCATTTTCAAAGATAACGGGTTAGGACCGATCATTGGCATTAAAACCGGCGGCGGTGCCTCATCAATCACACCGATACTATTGCCGAATGGTACTGCGTTTACGATGTCATCCAATTCAATTAGTGCGTATCTTACAGGTGATGGAACAGAAGGAAACCCATATATATTCCATTCAAGTGAGTTCGGCATATCACCAACTTATCCAATTGGCATTATAGATATCTATAATAATGAAATATTAATGGATTTATTAGCACAATATTACGCAAATTAAGGAAAAGCATCGTTTTTTTCAAAAAAAAACATTTGATAACGTTTTCAAAATGTAAAAATGTTGTATACAAATGAATTTAATATGATATAATAGTTTACAAATTATTTAAGAAGAGAGGGAAAATAATTATGCTAAAGAAAATATTGTCAGTAGCTTTAGTGGCGTTAATGGGTCTATTAGTTGCATGTGTAGACGGACAAACGCCAGGTGAGTTTACAGTGACATTCAACTCCCAAGGTGGATCTGCTGTGGCAGCACAGACAGTCGCTGAGGGCGAGTTAGCAGAAGAACCAGCTGACCCAGCGAGAAGTTTGAATGAAGACGGCTCAGGATATCAGTTTGTTGGTTGGTACACTAATGCTGAAGGAACTGGTAGTCCTTATAATTTCGAAACACCTGTAACTGCAAACCTAACACTATATGCAGTTTGGTCACATCATCAGGTACTTAGATTTAATACGAAGACTACTCAGTCAATTGCTCCTATATTTTTAGGAGAAGAAGGTGGAACAGTAACTGCTGCTCCAACAGCCCCAACTAGAGAAGGATTTACATTTGGTGGTTGGTTTAGAGGTAAACCAGGTCTAACTTGGTTAGAACCAGAAGCAGTATCATTCCCGTTGACCGTTAGCGGTTCAACAGTGCTATACGCATACTGGGAACCAGTTAACTCTAAATCAGTAAACTGGTCAAACGGCGAAACTTATTTCTCAAGTTTCACTGCAGATACTCAAATCATTTTAAACCCACTAGTTTATCAATTCAACCATGAAATTGGTTTGATTGATGATCTATCTACTGCTTTGTACTCAACCGAAGTAGACTGGGATAAAGCGATTGCTGATGGTATTGCTGATTATGTTGGCGATTTCTCAAAAGTAGAAGCTAAAGAATATTCTGTTGAAGCGTTTGATTACATCAACATCTTAGTGGGCGCAACATCATTCCCTAAAGATGCAGATGGCGATGATTTCACTATTGACGGTAAATATGACCGTTTAGGTGCAACTCAAGTTTCACGTAGCGAATGGGTATTCGAAATTAGAGATGATATTTATTTTGAAGATGGTACACAAGTAACATCAGCAACTTATGAATATACATTGAAACAATTCCTAGATCCTAGCCAAAACAACTTTAGAAAGACTAGTTACTATAAGAATGCTGTCAATACTCAAGGGTTCCCAATCCTTAATGCAGCAGAATATAACATTGGTTATGATGACAAGGGAACTGCAGACACTTCAGATGATGAAACGGTTACTGTAACTTGGGAAGAAGTTGGATTTGAAATTATCGATCAATTCTCATTCAGAATCAAAACATGGCAACCAGTTACACAATCTGCTGCTGTTGGTTTTGGTAACATCAACTTAGTTCACCCTACTGCTTATGCTGCATCATTGAACTCAGAAGGAACAAACTCTACTTATGGAACTCCTGCGAATCCGTTCATTTCTTATGGTGCATACATCATCAAATCATGGGATGAAAATCAAAGATTAGTATTCAACAAGAACTTCAATTATGTTAAGAGAGATGTTATTTCTTACAAATCAGTTGTTTATGAAATAGTTGCAGATATTCCTGCGCGTATGGCTTTATTTGAATCAGGCGGATTATCAGCAGTTGGATTAATTGCTCCATATTATGAACAATATGCAGAAAATCCAAATGTTTATAAGACTTGGGATGGTTTCCCACAATACTTGATTCTAAACTATGCACCATCTAAGTTAACTGAAGGTGCTTACGTTAAACCAGCGATTATGCAAGATGCGAAATTCCGTCAAGCATTATTGTATGGATTCGACCGTGAAGGATATGCAAATACTGTATATGCTCCAAACACAGCGACAATCTTACCGGTTCCACTAGATACTAAAGCTTATATTCAAGATGCTTTATTCTACTCAGAATCACCTGCTCACGCAGCGGTATTACAAGCATTTGGTATTGTTGAAGGTACTGAAGGTTACATTCCAGAACGTGCTCAAACATTATTCAACGAAGCATTTGATGCATTCAAATTGGCTAACCCAGAACATACTGGACCAATCGTGCTTAAGTTCATCATGGACAACTCACCACTTGGTTTAGACTTAGCTGCTTGGATTAAGACACATTATCAAGGATTATTTAATACTGATCCTGAAAATCCAGATAAATTAGTTGTTAACGTAGTTGAAGCAACACTTGCTGCAACAAATGCTGCAAGAGCTGCATGGGACTTTGATATTTACCTAGCGTCTGTTGGTTTCGGTTCTTCTAACGGTATCCAATGGCAATATGCTGGTATTCCGTTCCTTGGTGGTTTATTAGCACCTCAGTTCGGTTTACAAGGACCATTTGATCATACAGGTGCTGCGTACTCTGCTGCATTAGACGCAGATGTTACAATTGACCTATCAGTCACATTAGAATACCTAATCGAATTGGGCGAAGATTATATCTACGAACAAGACGGTGAAGATGATGTACGTCCAGGATATATTTTCCTATACGAAGCATTATTAGAAGATGGCGACAAAGCTGCTGGATTATATGTCGGATCAATGTTAGACCTAGCTTTCACAGTTTACTCTGAAGCTGTTCCTTATGATGCGACTGCATCTGAACCGTTCCCAGGAGCAACTGGTGAAGTTTGGAATATCGTTGCTGCATTTGAAACAGTATTCTTAGAGCAAGTTCCAATGGTTCCAACGGTTACACGTTCTTCTGCAACATTGTATGCAGATAACGTTCAAATCTTGTGGCCTGATTACTCATCTGCATTTGGATGGGGAGCTCAAAGATATCGTTATCTATCTTCAGACTCAGACTTTGAATTCGGTATTTACAATTCTTTCAAAGTAGCATTCGAAGCTGGTGCTTAATAAATTCTAGTTATTAGTTTATAAAAGTAGAATGATGCCTGAGGTGTGAAAAACCATCTCGGGCGTATTCTATTGTTTTTTGACGGTTTTAGAAAATCATTAATATTTTAAAAGTTCACATTTTCACATTTTTTGTATTTTTTTCCAAAAAAAATGCATAGAAAATTTAAATTCATGTATAATAATACATACACCTGATTATCGCTATATTTATGAGTGGTTTTGGTGTCAATAAAGGAGTGTTTTCAATGACTTCATATCTATTAAAAAGAATCGGATTAATGCTAATTACTTTCGTCATCACGGTATTTCTTTTCTTTGTCTTTATTAAGTTAATGCCAGATAACTATGTTCGACCAATCGGGGACGATACGTGGTTTGAAGCTTTAAAGCAAAAAGAAGGCTGGGATCAACCGATACCTGTTCAGTTCTGGTACTGGGTCAGAAATATTTTTACCGAGGGAACTTTTGGTTTTTCTCAAATCAAGCGTGCTGATGTTGGTGGATACTATTTTTCTAAGATTCCTGCATCTATTCAAATTAACATTATCCCTTATTTACTATCCATTCCAATCGCAATTGGTGTAGGTGTTTTAGCTGCGCTATACAAAAACAAATGGATTGACAATCTAATTTCTGTGGGTATCATGTTCTTTATTTCAGTGCCTTATTTCGTTATCGTTGTTGTCGTACAATTCGTATTTTACTTCCAACTAAGATGGTTGCCGAGTTATGTTGTTGCAACAAATACGCAATTTGGTGAAGATTTCTGGTGGAGTCTATCGACATATATCATGCCAATCGTCGTATTGACAGTTGTTGGT
>CAZIZJ010000057.1:0-7692 GCA_964543675.1 uncultured Acholeplasma sp.
ACAACAATCTAACTTTTTCACCACCAGATAATATGTTAATCTTTTTAAGTGCATCATCACCTGAAAAAAGCATTCTGCCTAAAAAGCCTCTGACATAAGTTGATTCCTTGTTTTTTGAGTAATCAGTCAACCAGTCAGCCATAATCGTTGGCTTTTGAAATTCGTGATTATTATCTCTCATAAAATACCCAGGGTTTACGGTGGATCCCCATTTAAAAGTACCACTATCGGCATCAAGCTGTCCCATTAAGATATTGAATAAAACGGTTACTGCTTTTTGGTTGGTTCCAATGAATGCGACCTTATCCTCATTGCCAATCGTAAATGTCACATTATCTAATACTTTAACGCCATCAATCGTTTTAGATAGGTTTTCAACTTTAAGGACATCTTGTCCTAAAGGTTTGTCGAATTTGAAATTAACATACGGATATCTTCTGGTTGATGGTTTGATTTCTGTTAACTCTATTTTTTCTAAGGCTTTCTTTCTTGAAGTTGCTTGACGTGATTTAGAGGCATTGGCACTAAATCTTGAAATGAAGTCCTGAAGTTCTTTCATCTTCTCTTCACTTTTCTTGTTTTGTTCCTTCATCTGTTTTAACATCAATTGACTGGATTCATACCAGAAATCATAGTTACCAGCATAAAGCGTGATTTGTTTATAGTCGATATCCGCAATGTGCGTACAAACCTTATTTAGGAAATAACGATCATGGGATACAACAATCACCGTATTTTCAAAATCAATTAAAAAGTTTTCAAGCCAGCGAATCGCCTCTAAATCCAAGTGATTGGTTGGTTCGTCTAAAAGTAGAATATCCGGGTTATCAAAAAGCGCTTGTGCTAAAAGTACTTTAACTTTTTGATTACCATTAAGGTTTGTCATTCTTTGTTCATGCAATGTATAATCAATCCCTAAACCACTAAGCAGTATAGCTGCATCAGTTTCTGCATTCCAGCCATTCATTTCATCAAAGATTGCTTCGAGTTCGCCTGCTTTAATGCCATCTGCTTCAGTAAAGTCTTCTTTGGCATAAATAGCGTTCTTTTCTGTCATAATGCGGTACAATTTCTGGTTACCCATAATAACAGTTTCTAAGACTGAATATTGGTCATACTTAAAATGGTCTTGTTGTAAAAAAGAAAGACGCTTATTATGAGGAAACGAAATGTTTCCTCTAGAAGTCGGCAATTGTCCTGACAATACTTTTAAAAGGGTTGATTTACCGGCACCATTGGCACCAATCACACCATAACAGTTTCCTTCGATGAATTTAATATTGACATCTTCAAATAAAATCTCTTTACCTATTTGATATGTCACATTTGAAACATTTAACATAATAAAACCTCAACCTTCAACATAAACCTTATCTATTCTATCACAATAGCGCCATAACAAACAAAAGAGACGATTTTTTTTATATGAATTCATTAAATTGTAAAAAAAGATGTGAGCTGAACTCACATCTTATTTAAAACATACGCAAATCATTCAGTTGATTTTTGAGAAAGCACATATTCAAAAAGTCTTTTTACGTCTTTGCTGCTTAAAAATGGATACAGCGAATCAATATTAACGTGCTTGATTTTACCTGCAATATATAAGTCAACGACCCCACTCAATGCTTCCTCATCGACAAAAGGTGCAATGGCTACTGGATTAAAACGCGTGTTGCCTTCCAATAGTGCTTTCTTAAATAGCTCAGATGCATCCGCTTCATCTAGAAACGGCATAATCATTACTAAATCAATATCTTTCATCGTTTCTGCATCATCCATGATTTTAACGAATAGATCATGAATATCCTCCTCATCTAAAAACGGTAGGATTTGCATAAGCCTTTTTTGCTTATGACTTGATTTATATGTGTCTTCTTGAGTCTTTTCTTGATCATTTGTATCTGGTTCAAAACTGCTTAGAAATCTTTCTTTTTCTGCTTCATCTGTAAAAATTAATTCCTCATTATTCAAATAACTTTTTCTAGCTTCTTCAGGTGTTACTTGCACATGAATTTCGTTACCATCTACGACTACTTTTTTGATAATCATTTTTTCTTTCCTCCTTTATGATTAAATAGGTATCTTTGTTCTGCCTGTGTTAACCGAACGCGTAAGTCATTTCGATTGCATTTGATTTGATTCTCTTTGATTGCTTTTAAAATGATCATGCGTTCAGTTGGAGACAATTGATAGAAAATATCAGGTATATTAACATCAATCTCATTCTTAACGATTTTGCTAATGATGAATGAACGGCTATGATTTTTAAACAAATCATTTGGATCATCAATGATAACATCTTCATCAAGGCATAATATATCTTCAAAACTAGTATTAAAGATTTTACATATATTGATTAGCATGTTGATTGATGGTAGACTGCTGCCATTTTCCCATTTCGATAAGACTTGTCTGGTGACAAAGAGTTGATTGGCCAAATCATCTTGTGTCATCAGCATGCCTTTACGATATGTTAGTATTTTTAGTCCAACTTTATATGAATCTATCATGTCTTCTTCCTCCACATTTTTATTTTATGCTTTTTATTTGATGATGTCACGCAACAAATTGTTGCAAAACAAATAAAAAATCCTTAGTTTCGTTTAACACTAAGGACTTTGCTTTTTGGGTTTTCTTTATTTTGTACTTTAATTAAATCTGTAACGATTTTATATTCTAATGCTAGTGAATCATATTCAGTTTTTAGGGTTTCATCTATTAACATTCTTTCTTTAAAATCTTTAAAGTTTCTGCTCATAATTAAGCCCTTCTTAAACTTTTATACATGTATAGTTTAGTCATTGTCCTTCCCAGTATCAACTTCACCTGTAGGTTTATACCAAATATCTCCTTCTTTTGCATTTGTTGGTTCTTCTCTAGAAGTAAAAATTTGCGGACGATGCTTAAACTCATCCTTTAAAACCACAATAATTTCTTCAATCTGACTGTTCTTCAATCTCTTTATCTTATCAATTAAGACTCCTACTTCATCAGAAGAGTACCCTTCATTCACTATGTTGTCTCCTGATTCATTGTTTTGGATAATCAACTTCTTTGCATTATAGTGGTTAATGATTTTTTGTCCGACCAATAATCCTGCTGCTCCAATAACAACGCCTGCCAGTCCAATAATAACATTGATCCAATCCATTGCATAACCTCCTAGAAAATTGCCTCTACTCTCTACATTTCTTCATTTTTTTCAAATCAATACTATGTCATACATAAAAATCTATAAATGTTTCTTTAAAAAATCCGTTGTACAGATAGGGTTATTCCATGCTGCCTCTCCGGTTAGTTTTGCGACAAATATTCTATCTGTGCTATCAATTAACTCCAGCAACATATTTCTAATTTGACCAGACGTTTGAGAAGATTTGACAAACCATGTTGATTCTGTAATGTTTGCCCAAATTTGGAATCCTTTTATCGCATTAATCAGATCATCATATTGTTTATCAACTCCAATCAAATCATAAGAAATAATAAATGAATTCATTACACTCATCTCCTTGTTATTTTTAATTCAAAACTATTTATTTGGAGTAGATCTTTTATGAGTAGAAACTTTTACGCCATTCTTAACATGTGCTTTTACATGCACTATTTTTTTACCACCACTTGTCTTAGCCATCTATAATTACTCCTTCCTTTAATATATTTTATTATCTTGGTATTAATCTACCCATTCATATTTTTCTCTTAAATAGTTCTTAAAGTCCCATTGATTCGATTCATACATCAATCTTCCTATAACAATAGTTGGTAGAACACCAACTTGTTGCGAAAGTTTTTTGATAGCAACATCGGAAAAATCTTTTTTATCGATAAATTCTTTATACATTATAGGATCAATCAGACTATCAGCAGCAAATCTGTTTGCTCTTTGCTCAATCAAACTGTCTTTTGATAAATTACTTTGATCCTTTAAGTAATCATCATATAAAACATGTCCAATTTCATGAAACAATGTAAACCAAAACATGTCAACAAATTTACCATAAATTGTCATAGCAATCATAACCTGATTCTTTTTAGTTTTAACTGTAAGACCTTTAATCGGTGCTTTCTCAACGTGTTTTTTTACTGTAAACAATATACCGCAGTCATTTAGTATCTCTTGAATCACTGATACATGTTTAGATGCTTCTAGATGCATAACTGCTTTAATATTTTCCAAGTTACTTTTAAGTTTGTCCTTATCAAGTGGTTTATTGGTTTGTCCATCAACTTCTTTTTCACATAAATATTGCCAGACATACATAATATTTTCACTTGTATTTTTTGTAAACTGTGCTCTATAAAATCCTGAATTCAAAGAACTAATTGACTGCAAATTACTTATTCCTAAGTGTTGTCTCAATTTCAAAACCGCATCAGATATATTTTTTTTGTTTATTTCTATACCCAAAACTTTTTCTACAGAACTTTCTATTTCTTCAGCAATTTTTATTTCCTCTTTTACAATATTATTGGTTTCATTAAATGCTATGAGTTCTAAATCATAATTTGTTTGTAAATTACGCCAAAAAGAAGCAGGAATATCCAATGCATACTCTAAATTCATTGCGAAATCTGCCGAAATGCTTTTTCGTCCATTAATTACTGTAGAAATATGTTTTTCAGTAAAATTTGTTCTAATAGATAATTCCTTTTGAGAAATTCCGCGATCCAGAATAATTTCTAATATTGTTTCGCCTGGGTGTATTAATAACTCAGGGGATGTATGTTGTAACTTTATCGCCATGATAATCCTCAACTCCTTTTATAATCACTTTTGTGCATTTTCGTAAAGCTTCTGCACTAAAATCTACCGCTATTGGTTTAACCAGTAACCTTACATTTCCAGTTACACTAATACCATAGCAATCACTTTTATTACCTTTCAATAGATGCGGTTTACCTAATCCAGTTGTTAAGAAATCATGGAATGTTTCAGCCGCTCTCAATTGTTCATACCTCTTTTTAATGGACTTTGTAACGCTTGCACCTATTTTTTTTACCATTAGGTTAAAATTATCAAAAAGAGTTTCGACTTTGCTATCATCATATGAGACTTCCATAAACTCTCCCTTCTTACCTAAATGGTAATTCATTCATATTATATAACAACGTATTGATACTGTCAATACAATAATTACCCAAAAGGTAAGAAACTATCAGAATAACATCGTGAGTATAAAACTAATATATTTGAATTTTTTTTATGTTCTACTGCTTTTACTTTTATCTTTTGTGCGCTTCTCATAAAAAAAAGTTCCCTTTCTAAGATCTAGGTTATCATTATTATAACCTTTCTCCAAGATTTGGAAACTGTTTCAATTTTTGTGGAGGCCCCGACCGGATTTGAACCGGCGCATATAGGTTTTGCAGACCTTTGCCTTACCACTTGGCTACGGGGCCAAAACGCTATTTAATTATAACGTTACAACCCCTAAAAGTCAATGAGATTCTTTCGCTCCTAGCCATCTTTTAAACCATTTATCCATGATATTTGTAATCATACGATATGTCTGATTAAAATCACCAGTTATATATGGATCTGGCACGCCTTTTCTAGGAACCAATAAATGCACTTTATTGGCGTAATGTCCATCTTCAAAATTCTTAAGAAAGATGAGGTTTTTCTTGTCCATGCCAATGATATAGTCATACTCAAGAAAATCTCTTTCAGTAATTCTTTTAGATGTTTTACCTTCAAGCTTGATTTGATGTTCTGCTAATACTTGTAGTGTCTTGGGATGTACTGGATTTCCTTGTTCCCAGCCGGAAGTTGCTCTTGACTCAAAATAAAATTGGTCAGACAGTCCTTTTTTGTTTGCGTAATCCTTAAAAAGAGCTTCTGCCATCGGTGAACGGCAAATATTGCCTAAGCATACAAAAAGAACGCGTATCATCTTCATCACTACCTTTCAAAGGCATTATAATAAAAAAATGAAGTAACATCAAGTGAAAACTTCATCTTTTATCAATTACATTAATTTATACAATTTCTCTTTTTAACTGTTCGTTTCTAGTTCTAACTTCATCTGAGGTTATCCCTCTAGCAATGATCCATCTGTTTCTTGGATGCAATCTGCAAGTATCACAACATGAACCCATGTATTTTTCTTCTGATGCTTCACTGGCTAGTATTTGTTCATTACAATCCGGATTGCCGCAGTTAATGTATCTTTCGCATGGTTCACCAGTAAAATGATCTTTCCCGACAATCACTTTGTCTACTTGATTGATATCAACAGCGATTCTTTCATCAAAAACATACATCTTGCCATTCCAGAGCTGTCCTTTGGTTGTTTCATCCTTACCGTACGTATGAATGCCACCATTCAATTGGTAAACTTCTTCGTAACCTTCTTGCAGTAGCCAACCAGAAAACTTTTCACAGCGAACGCCACCGGTACAATAGGTAAGTATTTTTTTGCCTTCGAATTGTTCTTTGTTTTCTCTCATCCAACCAGGCAATTCTCTGAAGTTTCTAATGGCTGGTTTAATTGCACCTTTGAAGTGACCTAAATCATATTCGTAATCATTTCTGGCATCTATCACTACCGCATTAGGATCCTGCAGTGCTTGCATCCAGTCAACTGGATCTAAATGCTTCCCAGTAATCTCTAATGGGTTAATGTCTTCTTCTAAAGATAAATTAACGAGTTCGTTTTTAGCTCTGACATGCATTTTCTTAAATGCGTGACCATCAACATCGTCAATCTTAAAAAAGGTACCGGCAAATCTTGGGTCCCCATGCATATGGTCCATATAAGCTTTTGTTTGTTCAGTCGTTCCTGATAAAGTGCCGTTGATCCCTTCTTTGGCAATTAAAATTCTACCTAAAACACCCAAGTCTTTGCAGAACTTTAAGTGTTCTCTTGCAAATTCCTCAGGATTATCAATTTTCGTGTATTTGTAATATAAAAGTACTTGGTACTTAAGTTGTTCCATAAAATCATTCCTTGTTTTCAAAATGTCTGCAATATATTATATATGATATTCATATATTTGAAAAGATAATGCACACAAATTTACAAAATTAGCACTCTTAACTTGACAGTGCCAAAAAATCATATTATAATACGTTTAGATTGACGTTTGAGGAGGTGTTGTTTCATGCAATTCAATCCAATGGAAGACTATTCAAAAGATCCTGAATTACTGAATAAGTTCGGCAGAAACATTGTTGATGCTGTCAAAAAAGGGAAAATCGACCCAGTGATTGGCAGAGAAGAGGAAATTAGACGTATCATTAAAATTCTTTCAAGAAAGACCAAAAACAATCCCGTTCTCATCGGTGAACCCGGTGTTGGTAAAACCGCGATTGTTGAAGGACTGGCTAGAAGAATTGTTGCTAAAGACGTTCCTTTAAGTCTGCAGGACAAAATCGTCTATGAACTTGATTTAGCAGCACTGGTTGCTGGTGCGAAGTTCCGTGGCGAATTCGAAGAACGATTAAAGGCTGTCTTAAATAAAATTAAAGAATCCGATGGCAACATCATTTTATTCATTGATGAACTGCACACCATTGTTGGCGCTGGTCGTGCCGATGGCGCAATGGACGCTTCTAATATGCTAAAGCCAATGCTTGCCCGTGGTGAACTCCACTGTATCGGGGCAACCACCCTAAATGAATATAGAAACTATATTGAAAAAGATTCTGCTTTAGAAAGAAGATTTCAAAAGATCTTGGTGCTA
>CAZIZJ010000058.1:0-7686 GCA_964543675.1 uncultured Acholeplasma sp.
GCAACATATGTTTTCATGTAGGTTGCATAAGATAAATATTCATCAACTAAACCATCTATATCTAATTGGTCTTTAGATAAGTACTCTTGATGTTTAAGAATTTGATCTTTAATCAGTTTTTTATTATTTGGTCCAACAAAGTCTCCGACACGCATACCAACTCTCGCTGCCTTATCTTTATAGGTTGGTCCAATCCCTTTATGGGTTGTACCAATCACTTCTTTTTCTTCGTTTAATTTATCGATTGCAATATGAAATGGAAAAGTAATGTGTGCTCTATCTGATACATAAAGGGTAAACTCGTTTTGAATCTTAGACAGTTCTTCATAAAATGCTTTTGGATTAATGACCATGCCGTTTGCCATGATGTTAATGCAACGAGGATTTAAAATACCTGAAGGCAATAAATGAAGTGCATATTTCTTATGGTCAAAAACGACGGTATGACCGGCATTGTTTCCACCTTGGAATCTAACAACAACATCTGCCTTTGTTGCTAAAAAATCAGTAATCTTTCCTTTACCTTCATCTCCCCATTGGGTTCCTACAACAACGATGTTCTTCAAAAGTTAGTCCTCCACATTAAAAAAAGAAATTGGTTATAATAACCAATTTCCATTTTATCATGTTTTTGATATTTATTTAGGTCTCATAAATACTAATTAAAATATGCCTCTAGAAATTCACATGCTAAGTATAACCAATGTGCTTTCTGATCTTTAATCATCATTGTTATTTCAACATGGTCTCTAACGTTACCTAAAGTTATTTTTGTCTTGACCTTCGATGTTGCTTCAAGCAGTTTCAATCCGTCTATCTTTAAACTGCTGTCTAGCGATATCACCATCTTAATTGAATTGGTATCTCTAATTGTTTTTTCTATACCAATTCTATGTCCTAACTTTTTATATAGTTTTTCATACATATACGTTAAGACATCAATATCGATTTCACCAAATCGATCAATTAATTCGATTTTTAGGTTTTCAACATCTTTCATTGAATTGAGTTCAGCGATTCTTTTGTGTATTTCAATTCTAACTGGATCGTTGGCGATATATTGATCAGGAATATGTCTGGATGCAAATATTTGGTCAGGAACATTTGATTTTGGTGCATCTTCTGTTTGACCTTGCATGACTTCATCTAATAACTTCATGTAAAGTTCCATACCAACTGAATCAATAAATCCGGATTGTTCTTCACCTAAAATATCCCCTGCTCCACGAATTGATAAATCCCTTAAGGCAATCTTAAAGCCACTACCTAAGTCGGTAAAGTCTTCAATGACTGAAAGCCGTTTTCTTGCTTCATCATTGATATTCTTATAGGCATCAAACATTAAATAGGCATAAGCGATTCTATCACTTCTACCGACTCTACCTCTTAATTGATAGAGTTGTGCTAAACCTAATTTATCGGCATCATGAATAATCAAGGTATTGGTATTAGGAATATCAACACCAGTTTCAATAATGGTCGTTGAAACCAAGACATCAAATTCTTTTTCAATGAATGCCGATAAGACGTCTTCTAATTTTGTTTTGGTCATTTTTCCGTGTGCATAAGATATTCTGGCATTTGGCACTAACTTCTCAAGTTTACCGACAATGTATTCAATACTTTCAACACGGTTATACAGATAGAATACTTGACCACCTCTAGCGATTTCTCGGTCAAGTGCTTCTTTAATTAAAGCGTCTTGTCTTTCAACAACATACGTTTGAACCGGATATCTATTTAATGGTGGCGTTTCAATCATTGACAAATCCTTTAACCCGTACATCGCCATTTGAAGCGTTCTTGGGATTGGCGTTGCCGAGAGTGTCAATGTATCAACATTGACTTTCATCTCTTTAATTTTTTCTTTATGTTCAACACCAAATCGTTGTTCCTCATCAATAATGAATAATCCTAAATCTTTAAACTTTACATCATTTGATAATAACCTGTGCGTACCGATAACAACATCAACAAAACCTTTAGCCAGTTTGTCTAACGTTTCTGTTTGTTCCTTCTTTGAGACAAATCTTGAAAGTAGTGCGACATTGCCACCATACTTTTCAAACCGTTCTTTAAATGTGTAATAGTGTTGTCTTGCAAGTACAGTTGTCGGCACTAAATAGGCAACTTGTTTGGCATCGGTGATTGCTTTAAAGGCTGCTCGCAATGCCACTTCCGTTTTACCAAAGCCAACGTCTCCTGCAATCAGTCGATCCATCGGACGTTCGCTTTCCATATCTTGCTTGACCGCGATGATTGCAGCCTTTTGGTCTTTAGTTTCCTCGTAGTTGAAATCTGCTTCAAATTGTTCCAACAATTCAGAATCAGCTGAATACTTAAATCCGGCTGCCTGGTGACGCATTGCATAAAGATTAAGCAGTCTATCTGATAAATCTTTAATTCTTTTTCTAACTGATGCCTTTGTCTTACTCCATTGCTTACTACTTAGTTTAGATAATTTAGGTGCGATGGCATCATGACTCTTATACTTTAATACCAACTCAATTTGATCGGTTGGTACATAGAGTGCTTCATTATTATCATAGATGATATGCAAATAATCTCTTTTGTCGCCAGAAAGACTCATCGTTTTTAATCCAATGTACTGTCCTATGCCAAAGTCATAGTGAACAACAAAATCACCTACTTGCAGTTCTGATGAATCGCGTACTCTAACTGCCTGGTTAATGACGGAGCGATATCTGATTTTTGTTCGATGCTTGGTTGAAAAGAGCGTTGCCTCAGTTAAGACGATGACTTTATTCTTTAAGTCAACAAATGAGCCCGGTAATTCTTCGTTAAATACATTGATTTCATTTTCTTTAAAACCTTCGCTATGAAATATTATTTTATGCTCACTTAAGAAATCTTTGATTCTTTCAAAGGATACCTTGTTTTTTATGGCGATAAAAAACGTATATGTCTTATACTGTTCTAAGAAAAGGATTAATGGTTCAAGCATTCCTTGATAGGGTTCAATGTCAAAGACGCCTAAATCTTCTATATTTGGATTAACGCTATTATATATATCAAAAGACAAATGCTTCTTATCTTTGATATATGATAGCGGCAATCTAAATGAAAGACCCGCATAGACCTCTCCACCCATGGTTTGACTATAGGTTTCTAAATCCAGCTGCATTGTTTCTTCGTTAATCTCCATTTTATAGGGATCAATTAAAACAAGTTCATATTTAGCAGAAAAATCAAGGATCGTTGTTTCTTCTTCATTAAAGAATGCAATATACGGCAATAAACTATCCATTCTTTTTCTTTCTTCTAATAACATTAAATCGTTTTGATACTTCGTGTCTTCTTTTTCTGATAAGACTTTATCTTCAAAATACTTATGGATATTTGTTAGGGCTTGTTGTTTCTGGGCATCGGTAAAAAACAGTTCATTCAAAGGCGCTAAATCAACTGACCCTTCGGTTGTTATACTTTTTTGCGTAACAACATCAAATGTTTTGATTGTTTCTATTTCATCGCCAAAGAAATCCAGTCTATAAGGATCTTTATGGTCGTGGGTAAAGATATCAACAATCGAGCCTCTGACTGAGAATTCACCTGGACGTTCTACCGTAAAGTTATATTGATAGCCATCATAGATGAGTTTTTTAGTTAAGTCTTTTAAGTGATAGGTTGAACCAACGTTTAATGTGACCACACTATTTAAATAATCTTTGGGTCTTAATTGTCTAGTTAATATCCCTTCTTGGGTGGTAACAACAATATACTTTTGATGCTTGTTAAGTAGTTTTCTTAACGTATATAGTCTTTCATTCTTAAATTCTGGTGAACCTAGTGCCATCATTGCAGTTAGCATTTGGTCAGCAGGATAAAACAAGACGCTTTCCTCGCCGTGAATTAACGATAGGTTGTCATAGTACTTTTGGGCATCATAAAGATTTGGCAATACAATGAATATATTCTGGTTTCCTTGGTTGAAACGCATTGAAATGAGCAGTTGGATGTGCGCATGATTGGCATGCTTAAAATCGCCCCCTTGGGCTTTTATTGGATTTGTTTTCTGATAGATTTTAAGTAAGTTTTCGTGTAGCATTTTTAGCGCCTTTCATAACCAAGAAAGCCCAGACTATTTAGCCTGGGGGGTATTATACTTGGTCATTGTTTGTTCAAAATTATTATTTTTTATCCAGTCAAGAACTGCACTTGCACAATTTTCAAATACTGGCATTAAAACTTGGAGTTCATCTTTTGAAATTTTTCCTAATACGTAATCATATTTGGCAAACTGCTTATTATCGCCAATGCCAACCCTTAATCTTTTGAATGCGGTTGTCCCTAATTGGTTGATAATATGCTTCAGTCCGTTTTGACCACCGTGGCTACCGGATGCGCGCATCCTGATTCTGCCTAACTCAAGTGCTGTGTCATCAGATATGATTAAGATATCATTTATTTCAATTTTATAGTAATTCATCAGATTGATGACTGCTTGACCCGAAAGATTCATGAATGTCAATGGTTTGGCAAAAATCACTTGTTCGCCAGTAACCATTGTTTTTGCATAAGCTGCCAATAGTTTACTGTCAACCTTAACCTCAAGTTTTAATTCGCTTAGGATTTTGTCGATGACAATGAATCCCATGTTGTGCCTTGTTTGTACATATTCTTTGCCGGGATTACCTAGTCCGACAATTAATTTCATTAGACGTCCTCTGTAATTCGGTTGAATATTTGTGAGATTGGTTCATCATGCAAGATGTGAACAATCGCTTCACCCAGTAATGCACCAATTGAAAGCTGAGTGATTTTCGGTTGTTTCTTGGAAGGATCTAAATAAATGGTATCCGTAATGATAATTTCAGTTAATGATGAATCCTGAAGTCTTTGGGTTGCACCAGTGGTTAAGACACCATGGGTCGCTGCAGCATATACTGTTTTAGCGCCTGCCTCAAGTAATGCCTCTGAACCGGCAATGAGTGTACCGCCGGTATCAATGATGTCGTCGATCATAATACATGTTGCATCCTTGACGTCACCTATGATGTTCATGACCTCAGCTTTATTCGGTTCCGGTCTTCTTTTGTCAATAATCGCTAGTGGTGCTTGGAAGTAGGTGGCAAACGCTCTGGCTCTGGTTACACCGCCGTGGTCAGGCGATACGATAACAATATTATTCAGCTTTTTTCTCTTGAAGTAAGATGCTAGAAGTGGTGCCGCTGGGAAATTATCAATTGGAATATCGAAGAACCCTTGAATTTGTGCGGCATGTAAATCAATTGATACGACTCGGTCAATACCGGCAACTGTCAGGATGTTAGCAATCAGCTTGGCAGTAATCGGTTGACGGGATTTAACTTTTCTGTCTTGTCTAGAGTAGCCAAAATACGGCATAATAATCGTAATTGATGCAGCAGATGCACGTTTTAAGGCATCGGTTAAAACCAGAACTTCCATGATGTGATCATTAGCCGGCGCACTGGTTGGCTGAACAACAAATACGTGATTTCCTCTGACTGACTCTTCAATATTGGTTGTAATCTCACCATCTGCAAATTTAATGACTTCCACATTAGATAATGGGATTTTAGCACTTTTAGCAATCGATTCAGCTAACGGTCTGTTTGCAGAAAGTGTAAATAGTTTCGCTTTTTTATCATCTATACTCATTAAAAATACCTCGCATCTTTCATCTCATTATATCATTTATAAGGCATTAAACAAGTGAAATTTGACCAATTTATTTCAACAAAAAACTTCAAGAAACATCCGCTTTTTTAAGCGTTTGCTATCAAACGATAAAAAAACTACATCCCTGTGAATGTAGTTACTATCTAAACGCCGTCAAAAAACATCGATTATATCGAATGTTTATGATTTATTAAATACATAAAGACTTTATTCTGTCTTTTCTTGGTGCCTCTAGTCCCCTAAAGACTCTGGCGTTTGTGTCTGAAGCGCTTCATTATATGCTTTAATAATAGCTTCTTCAACTGACTTGCGCATATCTTGATGAATTGGGTGTGCAATATCTCTAAAGCCCCCATTTGGCATCTTCTTGCTTGGCATAGCGACAAAGATTCCGTTCTCCCCTTCAATGACGCGAATATCATGAACTACAAAAGCATCGTCGAATGTAATAGTTACCACGCCCCTTAAACGTGAATCACTAGCTACAAGTCTTACTCTCACGTCTGTTACTTGCATTTTGCCCCTCCTAGATGTTTGAAACTAACATTATTATAGCATATTTTTTAAAAAATCAAGCGCTTACATTGCAGTTATTGCATAACCTTGAAAAAACGATATTTTACAAAGAAAAGGAAATCAATTAAATGATTTCCATTTTTTAGTTAGTTCAATGAACTGATCAACATCCAATTCTTCTGCTCTGGTGTTTTCGTTTAAATTCATTTGATTCAAAAAGATAATCATTTCGCTTTTAGGAACATCAAATCCTGTAGATAGGTTATTCAATAATGTTTTTCTTTTATGGGCGAACGATTTTTTTACGATACTTTCAAAAAGTGGTTCCAGCGTTTGATTTAATCTTCTTTCAATCTTCTCAAGTCTTACCACCATGGAATCAACCTTTGGTGCCGGATAAAACATCTTTTTATTTACCGACATGATTTTGGTTACTTTTGTATGGTATTGCAGAATTGCTGAAAATGCATTATAGCTTTTTAGATTTTTGTCGCTGACCATTCTGTCGCCAACTTCTTTTTGAACCATGATGGTTGCTGATTTTAAATTACTGTATTCAAGAAATTTAAAAATGATTGGTGTTGTAATGTTATATGGCAGATTAGCTACCAAATGAATTTCTTCATTATTAAAATAAGTATTCAAGGTTTTATCCATATCATCCGCTAAAAAATCTTTGAAGATAAATTCAGTGTGCGGCTGTTTGAATTTTTGTATCTCGCCTTTTAGGCTGTAATCAATTTCATAGGCTAAATACTTTTTAGCCTCTACTACTAAAAACTGGGTCAGTGCACCAAGCCCTGGTCCAATTTCCAAAACATTCTTATGTTGAATGTCAGCTTGATCAACGATTTTCTTAAGTAAGTTGGTATCTCTGATGAAATTTTGACCAAACCTTTTTTTAGCTTGATGTGCCATGAAGTATCCTTTCTAAATCTTGTTTCTTAATATCCAGCCAGCTTAATCTTTGAAGCAGTGTCTTGGTATTGCAGTATCCAATGTGGAAATGTCTGGCAACTTTATCTCGCAATGCTTTTGAATTAGGTTTTCCAGTAAGCCCTAGTTCATGCAAAACACTAATTGTAATATTGGTCTTGCCGGCATTTTCTTTCACTTCATTATTCAATACTACTTTTAATTTATCACCATTTACATGTTCTATGCCTATTTTTTTCTTATTTCTAGAAATTGCATCACTTTGTTCGAAAAATATATGGATTGGATTGGTTAATAGTTTAGATAACTTTTTTCTAATGTTTTCGCCGGCATAGTCTGGATCAAATAATAAAACGATATCAAAGCTATTCTCATTTTTGACTAAGAAATCAACAACATCTTTCTTAATTTGAGAACCACCGACTGATATCGTGTTGATATTTGGTATAACATGTTTTAAGAGTGCCTCATCGTGTGTGCCTTCAACAACAAATATTTTCTTCTTCATTTTCTGTAGAAGAACTTCGGATCATGTTTCATCGATGTTGAAATAAGCGAATGCACAATCGATGA